>CAZVDW010000333.1:0-2364 GCA_964625645.1 uncultured Rhodospirillaceae bacterium | reverse complement strand
CAGAAAATCCGGCCGCATGAAGCGCGAAACCTCGATCCAGGTCGCCGCCGGCGGCGCCGCACCCGCGTAGACCGCATGACGCGAGGGCAGGGCGGCCCGGAAGGCCTCGATGTCCGACACGAATATCTGCTCCTTGACCACTTCGCTGAAGCCGATGTCGTGGGCCTGTAGCGCCATGCCGATAAGGCGGTAGCACTGTTCGAGCTGGGCGCGCATATCGCCTTTGCCGACGACGTTGCTGTCGAGGTCGAGGCTGCAGGTGCCGGCGACGAACAGAAAGCCCCCCGCCTTGACCGCCTGGGCGAAGCCCAGCTCCTTCTCGCCCTCGCGCAAATGAAATACCTGATCCGGTCGTGCCATGACGCCCTCCTGTGCGTGATGCGGTATTATCGGCGACAACCAGGGAGGAATGCGATGGCAAAACGGCTCGAAGGCAAAGTGGCATTGGTGACCGGCGCCGGCTCGATCGGTCCCGGCTGGGGCAACGGCAAGGCGGTTTCGGTGCTGTTCGCCCGTGAAGGCGCCAAGGTGGTGGCGCTCGACATCAATCCGGCCGCGGCGGCCGAAACAGCCGAGATCATCGCCTCCGAAGGCGGCGACTGCACCACCGTTACCGCCGATGTCAGCAACTCGGCCCAGGTGGCCGCGGCGGTCCAAACCTGCGTCGATACCTATGGCCGTATCGATGTGCTGCACAACAATGTCGGCATCGTGGTCAATGGCGGCCCGGTCGAGACCAGCGAGGAGGCCTGGGAGAAGGGCGAGGCGGTCAACCTCAAGAGCGCCTTCCTGACCTGCAAATACGCGCTTCCTCATATGCAGGCGCAAGGCGCGGGCTCGATCATCAACGTCTCGTCCACCGCCGGTATCCGCTGGATGGGCGTGCCTTACGCTTCCTATGCGGCGACCAAGGCGGCGCTGCTGGGCCTGAGCCGTAACATCGCGGCGCAATACGCGCCCGACAACATCCGCTGCAACGCCATCCTGCCGGGCATCATCGATACGCCGCTGCTGCGCGCACTTCTCGCCGAAGTCTATGAGGGCGAGGACATGGAGGCGCGCATTGCCTATCGCAACAAACAGATTCCCATGAAACGCATGGGCGATGCCTGGGATGTGGCGCATGCCGCGCTCTATCTGGCATCCGACGAGGCGAAATACGTGACCGGGGCGGAGTTGCCGATAGACGGCGGCGTCAGTATCGCGGCGCTGGCCGGGTAGGTGCCATGGAAGGCAGCGAGCCTTTTCTGCGATTGGCTGCGGCGCTCGCCATCGGCGTTCTGATCGGGTTGGAGCGCGGCTGGCAGTCGCGCGAGCTGCCGGAAGGCGCGCGGGTTGCCGGTATCCGCACCTTCGGGCTGATCGGCCTGCTCGGCGGCATCACGGCTTCACTGGCCGAGACGCTGGGGCCGATGGCAATGGTGGCGATCTTCTCCGCCTTCGCCGTGATCATGCTGATCGGGCGGCTGCGCGCGGCCGAGATCACCCACGACATGGGGCTTACCACAACCATTGCAGCGCTGCTCACCTTCGCCCTGGCAGCGATGGCGGTTATCGGCGACGCGGCGCTGGCCGCGGCCGGTGCGGTGGTCACGGCGCTGCTGCTCGGTGTCAAGCCGACCCTGCATGCCTGGCTCGAGCATCTCTCGCGGGACGAGCTGTTCGCCGTGCTTCAGCTGCTGGTGATGTCCGTGGTGCTTTTGCCAGTGCTTCCGGATCGCGGTTTCGGGCCCTGGGCCGCGCTCAATCCATTCGAGCTGTGGCTCATGGTGGTGCTGGTGGCGGGTATATCCTTTGTCGGCTATGTCACTGTCAGGATCGCCGGCAAGCGGGTCGGCCTGCTGCTCGCGGGGCTGGCCGGCGGACTCGTCTCGTCCACTGCCGTGGCGCTGGGCTTCTCGCGCCTGGCGCGGCGCGATCCGGACGACCGGCGCGTCCTTGCCGCCGCCATTGTCGTCGCCGCCTCGACGATGTTTCCCCGCACCTTATTGCTCGCAGGTGCCATCGATGGGCGTCTGCTGCTGCCGTTGGCCTGGCCGCTCGGCCTGGCCGGCCTGGTCGGCTTCGCCTGCGCGGCAGCGCTTGCCATGGGCGCTCCCATGACGGCTGACGAGCGGGCGGGAGAGGTGCGCTTGCGCAACCCCTTCGAGCTCGGCATGGCGCTGAAGTTCGGCCTGCTGCTTGCCGGCGTTGTCTTGCTGGCCCGCGCGGTGCTGGCCTGGATGGGCGACGCCGGGCTTTACGCGGTAGCCGCCATCTCGGGCCTGACCGATGTCGATGCCGTGACCCTGTCCTTCTCGCGCATGGCCGCCGAGCAGGTTGCGGTCTCGGTGGTGGTCCTCGGCATCGTCATCGCGACGGCCA
>CAZVDW010000332.1:0-2411 GCA_964625645.1 uncultured Rhodospirillaceae bacterium | reverse complement strand
CGCCAGCGACGGCTGCAGCAGCCCGCTAGTGAGTCACGAAACCAAATCCTCAGCCGGGTTCATGGGGTGTTCAAGTGAATTGAGTACCATCGCCGGTGGCATTCCTGTCGGAATCCGCTGCAACAAATTCGTTCACGTCGTGGGACAAAGGCGCACAAATCGGATGCCGCCAGGTCACTCCGAGTCGAGCACGGCGCGCAGCTTGCGGGCCAGGTCTTCCTTGCGGAACGGTTTTTGCAACAGCCGCGCGTCGGCGTCGAGCCGGCCATCATGGACGATGGCATTGCTGGTGTAGCCCGACATGTAGAGCACCTTGAGCGCCGGTTGGCCGCGGTGCGCCGCGTCGGCCAAGTCGCGCCCGGTCATGGCGTCGCGGGCGTTGACGGCGAGGTTGAGAAGGGCGTTCTCGAGCTGGGTCCGGTCGGCCTCGCAGATCCACAAGTCGCCGGCGATGACGGTCTCGATATCGATGGTTTCACCGAGGCTGCGCCGCAGCAGGTCGGTCATTTCGGAAATCAGTTCGTTGAGGTTGATCGGTTGGGGATCCAACGCCTGCTGTCGCGAGAAGGCGAGCAGGCGCTGGGTCAATCCGGCGCCGCGCTGTCCGGCCGCGAACGCGGCATCGATGTTGTCATGGGCCGGGTCGTTCTCGTCCAGGTTCTCCCTGAGCAGGTCGAGATTGCCCAGAATGACCGACAGGAGGTTGTTGAAATCATGGGCGACGCCGCCGGTCAATTGACCCACCGCCTCCATCTTTTGGGCTTGGCGAAGCTGCTCCTCGATTGCCTTGCGCTCGGAAATGTCAACGTTGGCCGAGAGGACTGCCGGAGTGTCTTTCCAGGTAACTCTCTGGATACGATTCTCGAGCCACACCAGGGAGCCATCCTTGCACAATCCCCGATACTCGTAGTAAGTCGGCGCCGGCTCACCCCGGTCTCGCCCGTCCACGATCGCGGCCATCCGGTCACTTTCTTCGGCCGGCCACAATCGTTCGACCGAGTCCAGGGCAAGAATCTCGTCCGGATCGCCATAGCCGTACAGGTCGGCAAAGGCTTGGTTGGCGTACACGAATTTCGGCCCCTGGCGTATCGAGATACCCAGATCGGAGTCCGCCAGCAGGCCACGGAACCGTTGCTCGCTTTCCTTCAACGCCTGCTCGGCGCGCTTTAGATCGGAGATGTCCATTAGGACAGCGACCGTGCCGCCATCGCTGGTCTTGCGCTCGCTCACCATCAACCAAGTATCCCGGCCCAATCGTCGAACGAATGGCTTGCCGGGATTCCGGAATCGCTCCAGGCGCTCGCGAATCCAATCCTGTTCGCGGCCCACCGCTTCGGGCACCAGCCCCGATTCGGCGACCGCACGGGTGATCTCGTCAACGTGTGTGCCCGGCACGTAGACATGGGCGATCTCGCCATAGAACTCGAGGAACCGCTCGTTGGTCAGCACCAATCGGTCATCGGCGCCGAGCAGCGCAAAACCTTCCGAGATCGATTCGACGGCGTCGCGAAGGCGCGCATGGGCCTGTACCGCATCCGCCTCGCTTGCGCGAACGGTCTCCTCGGCAAGCCGGTACTTACGGGCGGTTTCCTTGAACACGTCCAACGCCCTGGCCATGGCGCCGATCTCGTCTTGTTGATCCCGGGCCGGCACCTCGACCTCCAGGTTGCCCTCGGCCAAGGCGCCCATGGCAGCGGTCATGTCGACCACCGGACGCACGATCGTTCGCACCAACAGAAAGGCCACGCCGGCGCCTATCGCCACAGCGAGCGCCAGCAAGAACCACTGCATCGTTAGCAGAAACGCGACTGCTTCAGTGCTCGCATTGGCGTCCAACCGCAACAGCATTCTCTGATCGACAACCATGCCGCCGGTACGCGCGCCGTCCTCGTCCTTCGGTCCGATCAGCGCATCGAGGATCTTGTCGGCGCGCGGGATGGCTTCCGTGACCAACGTATACCTCGCCATGTTCCACTTGTTCGAGCCGCGGATAGCGAACATCTTCGGCGGCAGGCGCGCGAACTCGGCCCGCGCCTTCGAGAGCTTTTCGAAGGCGACCGCCTGGCTGGCCGTAAACAGACGCTCCTGGCCGCCCAAGTCAGCAAATCGCTTGCCGTTTCTTGGCCACACCGTCGCGAAGCCGTCAGCGAATTTCTTGTCGCCGGTCAATAAATAGGCGCGAATATTTGCCAGGCTGAGGCCCATGGTGCCGCGTACGTCAGCCATCATGCCCAACAGCGCCTTGCGCGCGGGGGTTGCTTCGAGGCCTTGTTCTTCGACGATCATCGCCGTAATCAAGTCGACCACGATCTTGGCGCGGGGGACCGCCTCTGTGACCAGTATCTGGGTTGCAGGAAGTTCATCGGCTGAGTTGGCGATCGCCTCTACCTGCTGCTGAGCTTGGCGGAATT
>CAZVDW010000331.1:0-3769 GCA_964625645.1 uncultured Rhodospirillaceae bacterium | reverse complement strand
TTCCCATCGCTGACCCCCAATATCCGCTGCCATACGCAGGGAATCACAGATCAACACTCTTGGGAATCCTGAATCCGATTAGTCACGACACGCTCTAGACCGCCATAAATGGCGAAGTCGTAGGCCGTGAGCTTTACGATGGCCGCCTGACCGGGGCTGAGAAAGCCGATATCGGAGGGGCGAATTTGTGCCTCGACAAGCAGATTGTCCTCGATCGGCACGACTTCGATCAGATCCTGTCCCGGCTGGATGACGCCGCCGATGGTGTTGATCAGGATCTGCTGGATCTTGCCTTCCACCGGTGAGCGAAGCTCGGTGCGCTCGACCCGGTCGGCGGCCGTGGATACCTCCGACGTAATGGCCGACAAGTTGGCTTGCGCCTCGGACAGTTGCCCCGCGACCTCCGCCTCCCAAGCGGCGCGGCGCTCGGAGATGCGCCCCCGTACTTCGTTAACGGCAGCGCGGATACGCGGCACGGAGCTGCGTGTCGTCGCCAGCTCGCCGGATATGTCGTTGACCTGGCGCTCGAGCCGCACCAGCTCGATACGCGCCTTTAAGCCCTGCTCGACCAAAGGCCGCAGGATTGACATTTCCTCGCGCGCCAGGGTCTCGCTGCCCTGAAGCTGGTCGATCTTCGACTGTGCCTCCACCAGCTCCTGCTGGCGTTGCCTCACCTGGTCGCTCAACGACTGCAGCGAGGCTTCCAGCTCGCGCTTGTTAGCCGCATATTCGATCTCTTGCGTCTCCACGATCTGCGGCCACTGCGTCATCAGCTCCTCGCCGAAGACAGGGACCTCCCCACTGCTCTCCGCTCTGAGACGCGCAATTCTCGCCGCCAGATGGGCGATATCGGCCTCGCCCGCGCGCAAGTCATCTATGGCTTTGGTATTTCTGATGGTTGCCAAAATTTGATCGCGGCGCACCACCTGGCCCTCGCTGACATGCACGGCCGCGAGAATGCCACCCTCCAAATTCTGTATGATTTGCAGCTCGCTCGACGGCACCACGCGGCCGGTGCCGGCAGTGACCTCGTCGAGCTCGGCGACGCTGGCCCAGAATCCGGCACCAAGGAAGAAGCCGATGATCGAAAGCAGCAGGATATTCGCGGAGAGCCGCGGCCCGCCGAGCACGGCGGCGCGCACGTCGGTCATGAACTCCAGGTCTTCGTACTTGTCCTTTGCCATGTCTTAAGCCTTGACCGCTTGCAGCTGGCCACCTTGCAGGGCCTCGATGACCTGCTCGCGCGGGCCATCGGCGACCACGCGGCCGTGGTCGAGCACGATCAGCCTATCGACGAGATTGAGCATGGAAGCTCGGTGGGTCACCAGAACCAGGGTGCGTTTTTCCAGCACGTCCTCGAGCCGCTTCTTGAAGGCCGCCTCGCCGCGCGTATCCATGGAGCTGGTCGATTCGTCGAGGATGATCAGCTTCGGATCGTTCATCAGCGCCCGCGCGATCGCCACCGCCTGGCGCTGGCCGCCGGACAGGCCCTCGCCACGCTCGCCGATCGGCAGGTCGTAGCCCGAGGGATGCTGGCTGACGAAATCGTGCACGCCGGCAAGGTGCGCCGAGCGCAGAACAGCAACATCGTCGGCCTGGGGCGAGGCCATGGTAATGTTGTCGCGCACGCTGCCGCGGAACAGATAGACGTCCTGCGGCACGTAGCCGATGGCGCGGCGCAGGTCGACCGGATCGACCTGGCGCAGATCCGTGCCGTCGATCAGCACCGCGCCCGAGGTCGGCTCGTAAAGGCCGAGCAACAGTTTCGCCACCGTGCTCTTGCCCGAGCCGACCCTGCCGATGATGCCGACGCGCTCGCCCGCCTTGATATCGAAGCTGACGCCGCGCAGTGCCTCGACCTCCTGGCCGGGATAGGCGAAGTGGACATCCTTCAGCGCCACGCCGCCCTCGAGATCGGGACGGTGCAGGAACTTGGCATTGGCCGGGCGTTCCACCGGCGCCTTCATGATCCGGTTAAGCGAGCGCAGAGCCGACATCGAGCGATGGAAGCGGGTCAGCAGCTGCGCCACCTGCACCAGCGGGCCCATGGCGCGCGAGCTCAACATGACACAGGCGATGAGCCCGCCGACGGTCATCTCGCCATCCTTGATCAGGAAGACGCCATAAATGACCACCGCGACCGAGGTCGCCTGGGAGACGAAGGTGGCGAAGTTCACGCCGCCTTGCGAGACCACGCGCGCGCCCATGGAAGAGGTCGCGGTGAGACCGACGAAGTCTTCCCACTTGCGCCGCATCGTGCCCTCGCCACCAAGCGCCTTCAGGGTCTCCAGGCCGTTCAGGGATTCGATGAGCACGCCATGCTTTTCCTCGGCCTCGCGCATATGACGCGTCACGATGCGATTGAGCGGCACCTGAAGCGCCAGCCCGACCGCCAGCACCAGTGGCACGGCCACGAGGTGAATGGTCGCGATATCGCCGCCGACCGCCCAAATGATGAGAATGAAGAAGCCGACGAAAGGCAGGTCGACCAGGGCCACCAGCGTGGCCGAGGTGAAGAAGTCCCGCAAGGTCTCGAACTCGCGCAGATTGTTGGCGAAAGCGCCGGACGAGCCGGGCCGCGCCGCCATCTTCATATCCATCACCTGCTCGAATATGCGGCTCGCCAACAACACATCGGCGCGCTTGCCCGCGGCATCGATGAAATAACCGCGCAGGCTTTTCAGGATGAAGTCGAAACAGAAGACGAAGATCACGCCGGTGGCCAGCACCCACAACGTCTCGACCGCATTGTTGGGCACCACGCGGTCATAGACCGTCATGATGAAAAGCGGTGTCGCGAGCGCGAACACGTTGATCAACGACGCCGCGAGGACGACCTGGACATAGGACCACCAATTGCTGGCGATCGTGCCCCAGAACCAGGAGCTCGGCCGGGGAATGTCGCGGCGCTCGATTTCCTCATCCAGCTCGGCGACGGGGCGCACATAGATGGCATAGCCCGTATAGTCATCGGCGAGATCGCGCAGATCGACGTCAAGCTCGCCGCCGCCGGCCTCGGGCAGAATGACCTTGGCCGTGCGCTTGCGCGGCATATCCACCAACACGCAGGCGCGATTGTTCTTGAGGATCAAAACCGTCGGCAGCACCAGGCGGTTGATGCTGGCAAGCTTGCGCTTGACCACCCGCGCCTTCAGCCCGGAGCGCTCCGCCGCCCGCACGAACATCGAGGCCGGCATCTGCTGGCCGGCGAGCGGCAGTCCGGCCCGCAGCACTTCCGGCGATTTGGCGTTGCCGTAATGCGCCGTGAGATAGACCAGGCAATCGACCAGCGGGTCTTCGCTGCCGCTGATGGCACCGAGCTCGAGGAGCTGCGTATCGACTTCCGGCACCTCGGCCGCCGCTGCCGCGGAGTCTTGTTGCGCGACCGCTTCCGCGGTCGGCTCGGCTTTACCGGTATCTTCAGGATTCGCCATCAGTATCCGCCCCGCCGGTCGCGCGCAGTCCCCACTCCAGCGCTCCCGCGCCCCACTCGGTATACCCTAAATATAGGACGCGGCCCTCGATTTTCGCGAGGGCCGCGCCAAAGGTAGGGCAATTTGTCGCTGCGGCTCAGTCGCCGAGCAGAAGCAGATCGGGGTCTTGCTGGGGCGGCATCGGCTCGCCATAGGCCTGGGACATGATGCCATGGGCGTGGAGCAGGCTGCCAATGGTCTCGAGGATGAGGTAATGCGCAAACAGCACCTCGAATTCTCCCTCGACCAAGCGAACCCGCGACTGGAACAGCTCGTTCTCAACGTCCAACAGATCG
>CAZVDW010000330.1:0-1514 GCA_964625645.1 uncultured Rhodospirillaceae bacterium | reverse complement strand
GTATTCCCCCCTGCCGCCGTCTCTCAGCTCACGAGTACGGCTGCCGCTCGGTCCCCTGATAGAGCAATTGGCCGTGCAGCTCGGCGCTGCGTGTGTGATAGGCCACCGCATCGGCATCGAGGTCCGCGCGCGGGCGCGGCTCGATCTCGAAATGGCCGTGCCTGTCCTCGCCGCGCACCAGGCCGGCGGCATCGTGCGGCCCGTTGACCTGATGCAGGTGCGGCGGGATGTAGCGGATGGCGAAGCCGATGCGCCGGATGTCGGAGCGGTTGGCCTCCGAGCCATGGATCAGGCGCACATGGTGCAGCGACATCTCGCCCGGTTTGAGCACGATGTCGACCGCCTTGCTTTCGTCGATTCGGGTGTCGATCACCTGACCGCGGCTCAGCATGTTGTCTGCGTGGTGGGTATCGGTATGGCTGATCTGCTCAGCCGTATGGCTGCGGGGAATGACCCGCATGCAGCCGTTCTCCGGGGTGCTCGGGCTCAGCGCCACCCAGGCCGTGGTCACCTCCGGCGTGCTCAGGCCCCAATAGGTCGAGTCCTGGTGCCAGGACACGAAGCCGTCATCCTGCGCCTCCTTGGTGAAGAAAGCCGAGGCCCAGCACAGGATGTCGGGGCCGAGTACATCCTCGACCGCGTCGAGCAGGCCTTCGTGGTGCACCAGATCGTCAAGAAAGGTGTAAAGCATGTGGGGCTTGAAGCGCAGCGCACCGGACATCGGCCCGCCCTGCGTGGCCTCCACCGCCTCGAGCCTGGCGCGAAGCTCAGCCGCCGCATCCTCGCCCATGATGCGGACCGGCGAGACGTAACCGTCTCGCTCATAGGCGGCGATCTGCGCGGCGCTCAGGCTCTTGCCCATCGGTGTCGTTCCCCGTCGCGTTTCCGGGCGCATCATAGACCATGGCGGAAGTCGATTGCCAGCATGCGCCTAAAAGCGCTCCTTGTAGGGCCTGAGCTCGGTCTCGAAGGTCCAGGCACTGGGATGCTGGCCGTGCAGCTGCCAGAACGTCTCGGCAATGGGCTCGATGCCGAGCAGGCCATCCTCACCGCGCTCCTTGGCCATCTCGGGCGCCCGGCTCAACAGGCGCTCGCCGTTGATGCCGCCGTCGATGATGACATGGGCGACGTGCAGGCCCTGCGGCCCGAACTCCCGCGCCATCGCCTCGGCCACGGCCTTGATCGCGGCCTTGCCGGCGGCGAAATGGGCGAAACCGGGGCGGCCGCGGCGGCTGGCCGAGGCGCCGGTGAAGGTGATCGTGCCCGAGCCCCGCGGCAGCATGCGCCGTGCCGCCTCCTGGCCGACAAGAAAGCCGCCGAGGCAGCAGGCGCGCCAGAAATCGGTAAAGGTCTCCTCGTCGAGATCGAAGAACGGAATGTGGCGGTTGTTGCCGGCGTTGTAGGCGACCACGGTGGGCACCCCGACCTCGGCCTCGACCGCATCGAACAGGCGCACCACCTCGTCACGATCGCTGACGTCACCCGGCAGGGCCGCGACGTTATCGCCACATTCC
>CAZVDW010000329.1:0-8509 GCA_964625645.1 uncultured Rhodospirillaceae bacterium | reverse complement strand
CGCCTGGCGCGAGGTCGAAGAGGCGATCGGCTTTGTCGGCCCGACCGACCGCGTCGAGCCCATCGAGATGGCATTGGGCGCCGTGGCCGCCTGCCTCTGCAACAGCATCGCGCTCAATGCGCCGCGCAACGGCATCGCTCTCGAAGGCCTCGAGATCAACGTTCACACCGATGTCGATCCCAGCGTGCTGTTCGAGGTCAAGGATCCGGAGTCGCACACCTCGTGCATGCCCAGGATCACCACCGAGGTAACAGTCAAGGGCGACATCTCGGACGAACAGCTCGCCACCATCCAGCGGCTCGTCCATTACTCGCCCGTCCACGGCCTGGTCGAGTACGCCAACACCGTCGAAAGTCGCGTTTCGCGCGGCTGAGAATAGGCTGGCGGTCCGGCGCTAGCGCCGGGCCGCCGTCTCTCCGGCGATGTATGCAGTCCTGATTCTGTTCGGCGAACCGACGGACCGCGCCAGGTTTGCGCGTCACGTCGAGGATACCCATCGGCCTTTGCTCGACGGGCTTCCCGGCGCCGAGGCCGTCGACCTGAAATGGGTCGCCGGAAGGCTTGCCGGCGAGATGGCCGTGCACCTCGTGATCGAGGTCAGCTATGCCAGCGAAGCGGCGCTGCAAGAAAGCCTGAACTCGCCGGCCGGACAGGACATGGCACGGGACTATGCCAATTTCGCTTCCGGAGGCGTGACGATATTGGCCTCAGTCGGGTAGACCGGCGGCGCCGTATCCCTCGGCGAAGCGCGCCGCCATCGCAGCATCGTGGAAATGCACTGGCCGCAGTGTGCCGCGGCTCAGCGTCGGCTCGCCGGCCAGCAGCTCCTGCACGCACTTCCGCGCTGCCTCCTGCTGCCCGGCATGCCAAAGGATCGGCACCGAGATCAGGTGGTTGCGCAACAGGTCCGGGGCCTGGCGCACGAGCTTGCCGACCACCTGGGCCGCCCGCCCCTCATCGCCGACGATGAAATGGGCCAGCGCCAGCTCGCGCTGATGACGGAAGCGGTGGGGGTCTTCCGGCGCCGCCTGGATGCCGTTTTGCAGCAGCTGCAAGCCCTCGTCCTGCTCGCCCAAATGGAATTTGGCGATACCCGTCATGGCCGTCGCCTGGGAGAAGCTCGAATTGAGCTCGAGCGAGGTTTCCGCATGCACCAGGGCGGCATCGAAATCGCCGCGCAAATCCTGCTGGATCATGGCCGCGATGAGATGGGCAAAGAAGCTCGACGGATCGGCGGACAATGCCGCCTTGATGCCGGATGACAACTCCTCCTTCACGTCCGCCGGCATGTCGAGCACGCAGAACTCGAACATGCGATAGCGGCAGAACACCATCATCGCCATGGCCATGGCATTGTCGGGCTTGCGCTCGAGCGCCGCCTTGAGGGTTTCCAGCGCCTCGTCGTTATGGCCGTATGAGCTGACGAAATAGCCGGCCGCCTTCGACAGCAGCTGGGGCACCGAGAGCGCCTCGTTGACGGTGTTGCGAAGCTTCTCGAAGGCCTTGGCCTTGATGCGGATGCGCACCGCGGCGGCAACGCTCATCGATATCTCGTCCTCGAGGTCGAAGACATCGTCGAGGTTGCGGTCGTAGCGGTCGGACCAGACCTGGCTGCCGCCCGCCCCCTCGGCCAGCGTGAACGACAGCCTGAGCCTGTCGCCGGCCGCGCGAACGCTGCCTTCGAGGCGAAAATCGGCGCCCTCGGCCGCCGCACCCGCATGCTCGCCGATCACCGCGATCGCCGTTTGCTTGGTCAGGCCGCCGATGATGTCCTGTTGCAGGCCCTCGGCCAGGGAGGCGATCTCAGCGCCGCCGCTGATGACCTTGACGGGCGCGACCGCGACCGTTGGCGGCGCCTCGCCGTCCTTGGCGGCCGGCTCACGATTGGCCGGCCGGCTTTGTCCGGCAACGCCGAATTGATACACCGCAACGGGATCGGCGATGTTCTTCAGCTCCTGCTCGCCCATGAAGGCGAAAGGGCCGCCGACCTTGGCGCGCACGCTGTCGAAGACGGTGCCCGAGACGTTGATGCCGCCGGGGCTGGCCATGGCTTGCAGGCGCGCCGCGACGTTGACCCCGTCGCCATAGATCGAGCCGTCGTCCTTTTCCAGGATATCGCCGAGATTGAGGCCGACGCGGAACAGCATCTTGCGGTCCTCGGGCAGGGCCTCGTTGCGCTTGGCAAGCTCGGCTTGCGCTTCGGTGGCCGATGTCACGGCGCTGATGGCGCTCTCGAAAATCGCCAGCACCGAATCACCCGCCATGTCGACGATGCGCCCGTTATGGGCCTCGATCCAATGGCGGAAGATGCCGCGGAACTCGTCCAGCGTGGCCACCGTGGCGCGATCGTCCTCGCGCATCAGCCGCGAATAGCCGACAGCGTCGGCCGCCAATATGGCAGCCAAGCGTTCCTTCGGTTCCTTGCTCTCGGCCATGTGCCCCCATTTTGGGCGATTATGGCATAGCCACGGCCATAGGCGATACGCTTCGCCGATTCGTGATCAGGCGCGCCTCTCGAGCCCGTTTTGCCGCAGGCGCCAGAGCAGCAGATCGAGCCGGTCCTGACCGAAGAAGGGCTCGCCGGCGAAGACCAGGGTCGGCACGCCCCAATGGCCGGCGGCGGTGAGCGCGGCTTCATTGGCGACGAGGGTGGCATCGCAGGCTTCGGTGGCGGCAGCGTCCAGCGCATGCGGGTCAAGGCCGGCGCGGCGCGCGGCCTCGGCGAGGTGATCGCCTTGGTGCCAATCGTCGACATCGCCGGTCCAGATCAGCCGCGAGACCTCGTCGAGATACGGCAATCCGCGGCCCAGCTCGGTGGCGGCGATGCCCAAGCGATTGAGGCGGTGGATGTAGGGCTGGTCCGCCGCTATGGCGCGGGTCTGCATGTCCATCACCACGGGATCGGGCCTCGGCCAGCGGAAGGGAATGCCGGCCTGCTCGGCGACGCGCAGCGAATCCCGCACCACGTAGGACGGCATCAGGGGATCGACGCGTTTGAAGAAGTTGGGATCGCGAATGGCGATGGGGCGCACGACGCGCACCGCCACATCGAGGTCCCAGGTCTTGGCGAGGTCAACGATGCGCCCCGTCGCGAGGTAGGAAAAGGGGCTGCGGAAGGACCAGTAGAGCTCGACGCTCAGGGTCATGAGGCGGCCTCCAGGGGATGGGCGTGGTTGAGCGGCCCGTGGCCCTTGCCGAAGCCGGGCGCGCTGAGAATCGCAGCGCGCACATAGGCATCGGCGCGCGCCACGGCGGCGGCAAGCGGCAGGCCCTGGGCGATGCCGGCGGCAATGGCGGAGGCCAGCGTGCAGCCCGTGCCGTGGGTATGGGGCGTATCGAGACGCGGTGCCGTGAAACGGTGCGCGCCGCTGTCGTCGACGAGCAGGTCGATGACCGTCTCGCCCGCCATGTGACCGCCTTTCATGAGCACGGCCGCAGGCCCCATCTGGCGCAGGCGAGCCGCCGCCGCGGCCATGCCGGCTTCGTCGGCGATGGTCATGCCGGTCAGGGATTCGGCCTCCGGCACGTTGGGGGTGAGCACGGTGGCGAGCGGCAACAGCTCCTCGACCAGCGCCTGATGGGCATCGTCGTCGAGCAGCTTGGCACCGCCCTTGGCGACCATCACCGGATCGACCACGACGGGTACGCCGGGCGCCAGCTCCCTCAGGCAGCGGGCCACGGCTTTGATGATGCCGGGGCGGTGCAGCATGCCGGTCTTGATGGCGTCGGCGCCGATATCCTCCAGCACGACGCGGATCTGCTCGGCGATGAAGTCTTCCGGCACGTCGTGGATGGCGTGCACGCCCTGGGTGTTCTGTGCCGTCAGCGCCGTCACCGCCGTCGCGGCATAGGCGTCGAGCGCGGTGATGGTCTTGATGTCTGCCTGAATGCCCGCGCCACCGCCCGAATCCGACCCGGCAATGACCAACACGCGTCCCTTCATCGATTCGCCTCCGTAATCGCAGCTGCAACCTGGGCCACGGCCGCCGCGACCTTGGCCTCGTCCTCGCCTTCCGCCATCACCCGCGCCTTGGGCTCGGTGCCGGACAGGCGCACCACCAACCGGCCATTGCCGGCGAGGGAAGATTGCGCCGCCTGCACAGCGTCGGCAACGGTGCCGCTTTCAAGCACCGCCACACCGGCGCAAGGCAGGCTTTGCATGACTTGCGGCAGGGGCTCGAAGCAATGCGCCGCGGCGCTTGCCGGCGCCTGCGCCTCCTTGAGAACCGCCAGCGACTGCAACGCGGCGACCAGGCCGTCGCCGGTCGTCGCATGATCGGTCAGGATCAGATGCCCCGACTGCTCGCCGCCGAAATTGTAGCCGTTGGCGCGCATATGCTCGACCACGTAGCGGTCGCCGACCTGGGTGCGCGCGAGATGCAGGCCCTGCGCCTCGAGATGCCGCTCGAGGCCGAGGTTGGACATCAATGTCGCGACCACACCGCCGCCTTGCAGCGCGCCGCGGCCGTGCAGATGGCCCGCGATGAGGGCCAACAGCTGATCGCCATCAATGGTCTTGCCGGCCTCGTCGCACATGGCCAAACGATCGGCGTCGCCGTCGAGGGCGATGCCGAGGTCGGCGCCGCACTCAACGACGCGGGCGCACATTGCCTCGGGCGCTGTCGAGCCGCAGTCGCGGTTGATATTGAAGCCGTCCGGCTCAACACCGAGCGTCTCCACATCGGCGCCAAGCTCCCACAATACGGTCGGCGCGACGCGATAGGCGGCGCCGTTGGCGCAGTCGAGCACGACCTTGAGGCCGTCCAGCGTCATGCCTTTGGGGAAGCTCTGCTTGGCGAACTCGATATAGCGCCCCGGCGCATCGTCGAGGCGCCGCGCGCGGCCGAGATCGGCGGGCGCCGCCAGCGCCTCGGCCGAGCCGTTCTCCATGCGCGCCTCGATCTCCGCCTCGGTGGCGTCGGAGAGCTTGTAGCCGTCGGGCCCGAAGAGCTTGATGCCGTTGTCGTGAAATGGATTGTGCGAGGCCGAGATCATGACGCCGAGATCGGCGCGCAAGGAGCGCGTGAGCATGCCGATGGCGGGCGTCGGCACGGGCCCGACCAGGATCACGTTCATGCCCATGGAGACGAAGCCGGAGGTCAGGGCCGGCTCGATCATGTAGCCGGAAAGCCGGGTGTCCTTGCCGATCACCACACTGTGGCGGTGCTCGCCGCGGGTGAAGACCTGGCCCGCCGCCATGCCGAGCCTGAGCGCGGTGGCCGCGGTCATGGGCTCGGTGTTGGCGCGGCCGCGAACGCCGTCGGTGCCGAAAAGCCTGCGTGTCATGGACCCGACATACTCCCTGGTGCGGGACCGGCGCAAGGCCCCTTTCCCTGCGCCCGAGTCTGACGCAAACTGCGCCCGACCGACAAAGCATCCGCGGGAGGAAAGAATGGCGATTGCGGACTACAAGACGGCGCTGGTGACCGGCGCCTCGGCGGGTATCGGCGAGGCCACCGTGCGTGCATTGACGGCCAAGGGCCTGGCGGTGACGGCCGTGGCGCGGCGCGCGGAGCGTCTGGAGGCCCTGGCGGCGGAGACGGGGTGTGTGCCGCTCACACTCGACCTGACCGACACCGAGGCCCTCAACGCCGCTCTGCGCGGGCTGGAGGTCGACGTGCTGGTCAACAATGCCGGGCTGGGGCGCGGCATGGCGAGCTTTCTCGAGGCCAGCGCCGAGGATATCGACCTTACCATCGAGACCAACGTCACCGCCTTCCTGCACGTGATCCATGCCGTGGCACCCAACATGGTGGCGCGCAAGACCGGCCATATCGTCAATATCGGCTCGATCGCCGGGCTCTACCCGCTGCAATCACCGATCTACGGCGCCTCCAAGGGCGCGGTGCGGCTGGCCTCGCAAAACCTGCGCATCGACCTCGAAGGCACAGGCGTGCGCCTGACCGAGATCTGCCCGGGTCGCGTCGTCACCGAGTTCATGGTGCATTCCTCCGGCGCGGAGGTGGCGCGCCAGACCTACGGCCAGTTCAACGAGCTGCAGCCGGTGGATATCGCCGCTGCCATCGTCTATGCCGTGGACGCGCCGTGGCGGGTCAACGTCTCGACCATCGAGATCGTGCCCACCGAGCAGATCATCGGCGGCATCCACACCACGCGCGTCGAACGCTGACAACACAAGAGGGAGACTGAGATGTCCGTTTATATGATTGCCCATGCCACCGTGAACGATCCGGAAGCCTACAAGGCCTATCTCGAGGCGGCGCCCGCCTTCGTGAAGAAGTATGGCGGCGAATACCTGGTGCGTGGCGGCAAGATCTTGGC
Source organism: uncultured Rhodospirillaceae bacterium (assembly GCA_964625645.1). GTDB lineage: Bacteria > Pseudomonadota > Alphaproteobacteria > UBA7887 > UBA7887 > UBA7887. Next base: position 2,227 of record CAZVDW010000329.1, on the reverse strand, counting down.
CCAGCGCGGCGAGTGGAATCCGCAGCGCCTGCTGATCTTCCGCTTTCCCAGCCAGCAGGCGATCGAGGATTTCATGGCCGACCCCGACTACCAGCCGTGGAAGGAATTGCGCGAGCGCGTCACGACCCCGCACAGCATGCTGATCGTCGAGGGCGTCAAGGACGGCGAGGTATAGGCGCCATGATCGACCTGCATTACTGGCCGACGCCGAACGGCAAGAAGGTCACCATCCTGCTCGAGGAATGCGGCATGCCCTACAATATCGTGCCCTGCCATATCGGCCGCGGCGACCAGTTCAAGGACGACTTCCTGGCGATCTCGCCGAACAACCGCATGCCGGCCATGGTCGATCACGAGCCGGCCGACGGCGGCGAGCCGATCACGCTGTTCGAATCCGCCGCCATCATGATGTACATCGCCGAGAAGGCCGGGAAGTTCTATCCGCAGGATCTGCGCGCACGCTACGAAGTCGACCAGTGGCTGATGTGGCAGATGGCGAACCAGGGCCCGAAGACCGGCGAGCGCGGCCACTTCAAGCGCCTCGGCGACGATTACGGCGACCAGACCTACGCCCTGACCCGCTTCACCAACGAGGTCAACCGGCTCTATGGCGTGCTAAACATTCGCCTCTACGACCGGCCCTACATCGCCGGCGACGAATACACCATTGCCGACATGATCTCTTACCCCTGGACCGTGAGCTGGAAGCTCCAGGACCAGGACCTCGACGAGTTCAAGCATTTCAAGCGCTGGTGGGAGGAGATGTCGGCGCGCCCCGCCGTGCAACGCGGCCTCGCCGTGGGCAAGGACATGGGCGACGACCCGGCAACGCTGTCGGACGAAGAGAAGGCCCGCCGCCGCGCCCTGATGTACAACCAGCGCGCCCGCCCGGCCCCGGAATAAGTCCTACTCCGCCGCCGTCGACAGGTTGGCGTTGGCCTCCACGCTGGGCGACAGATAGGCGCCCTGGCGCAGCAGCTCGCGTTGCACCAGGCGGGCATCGAGCGCCCGCGGCGCGATGCCGGCATTCGCCGCCAGTGCCGCCGCCGTGCCCGCGGCCTGGCCCGTGAGCCAGCATTGCGGCACCTCGCGCAGGAAGGAATGCGAGCTGGCGTCGCAGGCGATATGGCGGCCGGCGCCGAGCACGCCTTCCAGGCCTTGCGGCAGCAGCGAGCCGTAGGGCACGGAGATGTTGGGGAACTTCGGCGACAGCGAGGTCGAGACGCCGATCTCGTCGTCCCACACCTTGCCCTCGTCCCATTGCGCACGCGTAACCTTGGCAGCGCTCGCCAAACGCCGGCTGTGGCGCACGCCGACCTGCGGCGCGCCGAGCATGAGGAAGGCGCCTTCGAAACCCGGCGCGTGGCTCCGGTAGAACTCGACATGCGCCACCGTGAGCCGCCGCGAGCGCAGCTCCACTTCCGTCAGGTCGTCCACATCCACCGCCGAATAGCCGGACAGCCGCGGCCCCATGAACAGGGCGACGTCGTTGCGCCAGCCCGGGAATGGCTTCTCGAACGAGCCGACGGTGTCGCGCCCGCGCGCCATCATATCCTTGAAACCCTGCGGGTCGTCGGCACGGAAGGCGAGCCAGCGCTCGACATCGACGCCGCCGACCAGGAAGGCGGTGTTGACGCAGTGGTGGATATCGCCCTCGTCGATATCGGATTCGAGCGGCGCGCCGGCGCGGGCCAGCAGGTCGGCATCGCCCGTGGTGTCCACGACGACCTTGGCGAGGACCGCCTGGCGGCCGGATTTGGATTCGAAGATGGCGCCGCGCATGACACCGTCCTCGACGATCGGCTCGGTGGCCCAGGCGTGCAGCAGCAGGTCCACCTTCTGCTCCTGCACCATGGTCATGGAGAGGGTCTTGAGCGCTTCCGGATCGACGGTCGGCGACCAGGTGACGATGCCGTGATAGGCGGCGGTGCGCTGCGTCCAATAGGCCGCGGTAGCGGCATCGCGCGAGCCCCAGTCGGCGCGCGGCGGGCCTTGCAGCGCCTCGGCCGGCAGCCGGTCCATGAGATCGTGGGCCAAGCCACGGATGACCTGGGTGCCGTTCCAGTCGGTCATGCGGTCGATCCAGATCACCAGGCCGCCCGTCGAAAGCCCGCCGAGATGGTTGTAGCGCTCGACCAGCATGACATCGGCGCCCGTGCGCCCGGCGGCGATGGCCGCCGCGGTGCCGGCCGGCCCGCCGCCCACCACCAGCACATCGGTCTCGGCG
>CAZVDW010000328.1:0-2009 GCA_964625645.1 uncultured Rhodospirillaceae bacterium | reverse complement strand
AGGTGGTCGCGACCGCAGCACGCGCATTGGCGCTGCGGCAAGACAAAACAAGTTCAGCGCGATTGTGTGCGCTGCTTTCGGCAAGCCAGCCACAAGTGCGCCGTGCCGCTGCCGATGCACTTGCTCGTTGCGGCCAGGTCGAGGCGGTTTCGGCGCTGCTCGACTCCCTGACGACAGGCCCTGATCCGTTTCTAAAACATGCTCTAATCCATGCCGTCTATCAGATCGCTTCGAAGGAACAGTTGCTCGCCGCACTGGAGCATCGGCACCCGGCAGTTCAAAGGTGCGCTTTGGTGCTTCTCGACCAGCATCCGGACGGGGGCATCACAAACGATGCCGTGATGGCACGCCTCGGTGCGACGGACGAGGCACTGCGGCAGTCCGCGCTTCGCATCCTGATGCGACATCCGGAATGGGCCGAGGACGCACAGGCATTGTTGCGGCAATGGCTCGAGGCTCCCTCGCTGTCGGACATGCAGCGCGCGGCAGTGCCGGGGCTGTTCGTCGCCTTTCAAGACCGCCCAGCGGTACAACAACTGGTCAGCGCCAAGTTAACTGAGCAGACACTACCACGCGACCGTCTTGTCCTGCTACTGCGGACGGTGGGGCAATGCAGCCTTGGCGATCTGCCACGGTCTTGGATCGACGGGTTGGCAAAGGCCACGCACCACTCCGATGCAGAAGTGCAACGCGCCGCAGTAGAGACGGCGGCCAAGCTAAACATTCCGGAACTCGACGCCGCATTAACGGCCCTCACCGAACAATCGGACACCCCGCCACCGCTACGCATCGCCGCCCTCGGCGCTGTGGTTGGCCGCCAGAGTGGCCTCTCCGACTCCGCCTTCAAATTCCTCATCGCAGAGATGGACAGACGCGCAAAGCCACTCACTCGACTGGCAGCAGCGGAAGTACTCGGCCGCGCGAAACTAACCGATTCGCAATTGATCGCCGTGCTCGAAGAGATACCGGATGACCCCTTGATCTGGCCTCAGTTGCTACCGGCGTACCGCCACAGCAACAATCAGAACGTAGGCCTTGCCCTGGTTCGGCGGCTCGGGGAACTGGTCAAAAGCGATAGTTTTCGGCCATCGGAGGCCGAGCTCCTCAAGATCCTGCAGTCGTATCGGGGAAGTGTCTCTGAGAAAGGAGCATCGCTCCTGACGACGCTCCGAGAAAGGAGAGCCGCGCTCGGTAGTCGATTGGAGGAGTACCAATCGCTCGGAGAGGGGGGTGATGTCGATCGCGGGAGAAAGGTCTTTTTCGACAAAGAGGTCGCTTGCGGAGCGTGCCACCGCGTGGCTGCTCAAGGTGGCAACGTGGGACCTGATCTGACCACGATTGGCGCGGTCCGGTCGGTTCGCGACCTGCTCGAATCGATCGTGGCTCCAAGCTCTACATTTGCCCAAGGCTACGAAAATTACGTTGTTCTCATGAGCGATGGCCGCGTTGCCAGCGGCTTGATTGTTCGTCAGTCGGCCGGCACCCTCCTGCTGCAGAGCGCCAGCGGGCAGGAGCAGCGTTTTCACGAAGACCACATCGAGGAGTTGACACGGCAATCGACCTCGATCATGCCCGATGGACTCGACCAAAAACTCACGCGGGCACAACTCCGAGATCTACTGGCATATCTGAAAAGCTTGAAATGAGCCGTGACGAGGAAGCAGGCAGCCGGGGCGATTGGGCCTATCTCTCACCCACGCGCGCAAGGACCGGCACCCATAGAACGATTGCCGCATTCGGGCGACCTTCGATCTGGCCCGTCGCGATAGATCAATCACCGGCACGCCGAGGCGTATGCGGCCACGGCTTGACGCGCGCGCGATCCGCCCAGGCATCCCAGCGAGCCACCATCTCCCGAACGCGCTCGGGTTGCTGGTCGGCCAGATCGTTCAGCTCGGTGCGGTCGGCCAGCATGTCGTAAAGCTCCCATTTGGCGTAGGGCCCCCGGCAGACGAGTTTCCACCGCGGCTCGCGGACCGCGCGATGTCCGATATGCTCAAAAAAGAGTG
>CAZVDW010000327.1:0-10010 GCA_964625645.1 uncultured Rhodospirillaceae bacterium | reverse complement strand
GGCCTTGAGGGAGGCATCGACCATTTGCGAGCCGAGCTTCACGACAAGTCCGCCGAGCAACGATTCATCGACGCTCGCGGTCAGTCTTACATCGCTGCCGACGACACTCTTCAACGCTGCCGCCACAGCCGCCGCCTGAGCCTCGCTCAAGGGCCGGGCGCTGATCACCTCGGCGGTGACCTCGCCACGATGCGCGGCCAGCAGCAACTCGTAGGCGGCGATCATGTCGGCCAACGCGAACAGGCGGCGATTGCGAGCCAAGAGGCCAACGAAATTGCCTGTCAGTCCGCCAAGACCGGCGCGCTCGACCAGCGCCGCCATGGCGCGGCCCTGATCCTCGCGCGCGACGACCGGGCTCAACACCAACCGGCGCAGAGCCTCGCTCACGTCCAGCATGGCCTTGAGCGAGCCCAAATCGCTCGCGGTGGCGTCGAGCGCATCACGCTCGCGCGCCAATTCGAACAACGCCGTCGCATAACGCCCGGCAAGACCGGAGACGCCAGATGCCTGTTCCGCCACGGATGCCCTCTAGAGACTGCTCAACGATGCAGTAAGACTTTGATAAACAAGAAAAACCAGCCGGAAACGTACCGGCTGGCAGCGGCTTCGCCCAAAGGCGGGCGTTTGGTAACACACCTGTTTTGCGCATGCAACATCGCTGCGGGTCACAAAAACCCATATGGGTCGACATCGACCTGGACCCGCACCGCCGACGGTACTTTGAGTGGCCCCAGCCAGCGCGCCAGATAGGGCTGCAAGGGGGGCGAATCGCCACCGCTCACCAGCAGACGGAAGCGATAGCGGCCGCGGATCAACGACAGCGGCGCCGGTGCCGGGCCGAGGACGCTGACGCCTCTGGCATCGGGCGCGGCGCGGCGCAACGTGGCGGCAACGGCGCGCGCGGCCTCGGCGTCCGCCGACGACACCACGATCGCCGCCAGACGCCCGAACGGCGGCATGCCGGCGGCGCGGCGCTCGGCCATCTCGCTGGCGATGAAGCGGTCCCTGTCGCCGGCCACCAGCGCGCGCATCACCGGATGCTCGGGCGCCGTGGTTTGCAACAGCACCCGGCCCGGGCGCTCGGCGCGACCGGCCCGGCCCGCGACCTGGAAGAGGAGCTGGAAGGTGCGCTCGGCCGCCCGCAGGTCGCCGCCTGCCAGTCCGAGGTCGGCATCGACCACGCCGACCAGGGTCAGGGCCGGGAAATGATGGCCCTTGGTCACCATCTGCGTGCCGACGAGAATGTCGATCTCACCGGCAATGACACTGCCGATGAGCGCCGTGGCGGCTTCCGGGCCGTGCACGGTGTCGCTGGCCATGATCGCCAGGCGGCTGTCCGGGAAGCGCGCCGCGACCTCTTCCGCCAGGCGCTCGATGCCGGGCCCGCAGGCGGCAAGCGATTCGCCGGCGCCGCAGGCCGGGCATTTCTCCGGCAAGGCGATGCGGTGGTCGCAATGGTGGCAGCGCAGCTCATGGGTCAGGCGGTGCTCGACCAGCCAGGCCGAGCAGTTGGGACATTCAAGCCTGTGGCCGCAGCTGCGGCAAAGGGTCAACGGCGCGTAGCCCCGGCGATTGAGAAAAAGCAGCGCCTGCTCGCCGCGCTCGAGAGTCTCTGCCATGGCCTCGACCAAGGGCGGCGACAGCCAGCGCCCGCGCGACGGCGGTGTGCGCCGGAGATCGACGGCGGCAATCTCCGGCAGCTCGGCAACGCCATGCCGGTCCGGCAAGGCCAGCCGGCGATAGCGGCCGCGCTCGACGTTATGCACGGTCTCCAGCGCCGGGGTGGCGCTGGCCAGCACCAGGGGTGCGCTTTCGAAGCGCGCCCGCACAACGGCCATGTCGCGGGCATTGTAGGTCACGCCCTCGTCCTGCTTGTAGGAGGCGTCGTGCTCCTCGTCGACGACGATGACGCCAAGGTCGGGGAAAGGCAGGAACAGGGCCGAGCGGGCGCCGACCACCACTTTCACCTCGCCCTCGGCAATGGCGCGCCAGGCCTCGCGCCGCGTGGTCTGGCCGAGATCCGAATGCCACTGCGCCGGTTGTGCCCCGAAGCGCTCGGCGAAGCGCGCCAGCCATTGCGCGCCAAGGGCGATCTCCGGCAACAGCACCAGGGCCTGGCGGCCGCTGGCGAGTGCGCTGGCGATGGCCTCGAAATAGACCTCCGTCTTGCCCGACCCGGTGACTCCGTCGAGGAGGGAGGTGGAGAAGCACCGCGCCTCGACATCCGCGATCAGGGCTTCGGCGGCAGCGGCCTGTGGCGGCGACAGGCTGGGCCCGGGGCGCGCATGGTCAGGCTGCTGCCAGGGGCTTATCGTACGGCGCTGCTCGGCCACCAGCGCGCCGGCCTTGACCAGACCGCGAACGACGCCCGCGCCCACGCCGGCGGCACGGGCAAGCGCGGACGCCGTCATCGCGCCTTCGCCGAGCGCCAGCAGAACGGCCGCGCGCTGGGGTGTCAGGCGGTCGGGATCGTCGCCGGAGCGGCGCAGCACGGTCTCCAGGCGCGCCGGCTCCAGCGCCGCCGGCACGCTCATCGCCATGCGCAGAACCGTGCCCCGCGCCGCCAAAGTATAGCCCGCCACCCAATCCACCAGATCGCGCAGGGGCTTGGCCATGGGCGGCGCCGGCAGCACCGATTCGACATCGCGCAGCTTCTCCGCCGCGACATCGCCCGCGCCGTCGCGCCAGACCACGCCGGTGACTGTACGCGGGCCGAGAGGCACACGCACGAAGCTTCCCGGCGGGGCGGCCAGGGTTTGCGGCACCCGATAGTCGTAGGCCCCGGCAAGCGGCAGCGGCAACAGCACCGAGACCGTGGCTTCGGGCGCCGTCATTCGCTAGACTCCGCGGTCTGGCAAGCAGCGAGGGAACACGGCGCCATGAAGTTCTTCATCGATACCGCCGACATTGACGAGATTCGCGACCTGGCGGCGACCGGTCTGCTCGACGGCGTCACCACCAATCCGTCTCTTATAGCAAAGACCGGGCGCAGCTTCCTCCCGGCGATTGAGGAGATTTGCTCGGTCGTCGACGGGCCGGTCAGTGCCGAGGTCACGGCGACGGATGCGGACGGCATGGTCGCCGAGGGCCGGCATCTGGCCAAGATCGCCTCGAACATCGCCGTCAAGGTGCCGCTGACCTGGGATGGCCTGAAAGCCTGCCGGCGGCTGCGCGACGACGGCACCATGGTCAACGTCACGCTCTGTTTCGCCCCGGCCCAGGCCCTGCTGGCGGCCAAGGCGGGCGCGACCTTCATCTCGCCCTTCATCGGCCGCCTCGACGATCTCGGCCAGGACGGCATGCAGCTGATCGCCGACATCTGCGACATTTACGCCGCCTATCCGGAGACCGTGACCACCGAGGTGCTGGTGGCCTCGATCCGCAGCCCGTTGCATGTGGTGGAAGCGGCCAAGCTCGGCGCCCATGTCGCCACCATCCCGCCGAAAGTGCTGCGCCAGCTCGCCCAGCACCCGCTCACCGACAAAGGGTTGGCCGCCTTCCTCGCCGATTGGGAGAAGACCGGCCAGAGCATCCTCTCTGCCAAGGCCGCGGAGTAGTCGTCGGCGGCGATGGAGCACCCACGAGCAGACATTAACAAGGAAGTCCTGGCTTGGGCGCGGGACGCTGCCGGATATTCTCTGGAAGAGGCTGCTCGAAAGATTGGAATTCGCACCGAGCGATATACCGCATGGGAAGACGTCGAAGATGAGCTTCTTCCGACTATCAAACAACTCCGCAAGACCGCTCAGGTGTTTCACCGGCCGGTAAGTGTCTTTTACCTGCCTGAACCGCCGACGACTTTTCAGGCCATGCGAGATCTTAGGCGCTTGCCGGGCGATGGTATTCGTACTTTTTCGCCGGCCCTGCGGTACGAAATGGAATTGGCGCAACAACGCCGCGAACTGGCGCTTGAGCTGTACGGTGAGATCGGAGAACAAATCAGCGAGTTGACGACCTCGATTTCGTTATCCGATGACCCTGAAGAGGCCGGACACTCCGTGCGTGAAATGCTGCGAGTAACCTTTGCCAACCAAGTCGAGTGGGGGCATCAGGGCGGTTTGGCAACATTTCATGGTTGGCGGCAATTACTTGAAGGGATCGATATCTTAGTATTTCAGATGAGTCGTGTAGACTGGGATGAAGTATCGGGTTTTGCGGTCGCCGAAACGAGATTACCCGTCATTGCAGTGAATCGACGAGATGCGCCTAGTCGGCGTACCTTCAGCCTTCTTCATGAATTTGCGCATATTTTAATGAGAATGAGCGGCGCATCGGATCTGGAAATAGATGCATCTCGTCCGCCTGAAGAAGAGAAAATTGAGATATTCTGTAATCGAGTAGCGGCGGCAACTCTTGTACCGGAAAGACAACTGCTCGATCTTGATATTGTAAAATCCCACCCAGGACGAAGCACGGCCTGGACAGATGATTCTCTCAGAACTGGAGCACGCTTTTTTGGTGTTAGCCGTGAAGCGTTCTTGCGGCGCTTGTTGACTTATGGTCGAACCACCAATTCGTTCTACTTGGAAAAAAGAAAACAGTTCATTGAAGAATTTACGGTCAGTAGGGAACTAAAAAGAAAAAGCTATAAAGAATCTGAGCGTGAGTTTCGACGGAATCCTGCGCAAGACACCTTTCTTGAGCTTGGCAAGCCGTTTGTTCGGCTAGTGATGGACAGTATTCGTCAAGACATCATTACGCTAAACGAGGCGTCGGGTTACCTGGGAAATCTGCGTATTCGGCATTTTGATAAACTCGAACAGCGCGCCCATTAGATGAAGGGAGCGGAATATCTCGTATTGCATTGACACGAGCTGTCTAATACACGCCTACCAACGCACGTATCCGCCAGATGTAATTCCCGCGCTTTGGGATGAGCGCTTTGACATGCTCATAATGGCAGGTCGGCTATTAGCCCCGTTTGACGTGTTCGAGGAATTGAGAAGGAAACACGATGACCTCTTTCAATGGGCGAAGCAACGCGACGAGATGTTTGTCGAGCTCGATCAATTCTAAGGCGAATTGAAAGAAATCATGAATGACTTCCCGCGGCTTGTTGATACACGGAGGGGAAAATCAGGCGCCGACCCGATGGTGATTGCCCTGGCGGCTTCCAGAGAGCCAAAGCTCACGGTGGTCACGGAAGAGGGTCACGGCTCGGCGAAAAGTCCCAAAATACCGTTTGTATGCGCGAGCCTTGGCATTCGCTGCATCAACATGCTTCGGCTTATTCGCGACCAAGGCTGGGCTTTCGGGTAGACAGTGCCGTGAAACGGAATACAACCATCAACGCACCGCCCCTCGCCCCCGACCTTGCCGCGGCGCATGATGCCTGGCGGCGGTGGCTGGCGGACGAGCGCCGCGCTTCGGCCCATACGCTCGGCGCCTATGGCCGCGATCTCGACGGTTTTTTGCGCTTTCTCGTCGAGCATCTCGGCGGGCCGCCGGGGCTCGATCAGCTGGCCGGCCTGAAAGCGGCCGACTTTCGCGCCTGGCTGGCGCGGCGGGCCTCCGGCGGACTGGCGAAAAGCTCCACCGCGCGGGCGCTTTCGGTGGTGCGCGGCTTTTTCCGATTTCTCGACAAGCGCGGGCTTGCCCATAACGCGGTCATCGGCACCCTGCGCACACCGAAACAGCCGCGCGCCGTGCCGCGGCCGTTACCTGTCGGCGACGCCATGGATATCGCCCATGCGGTGGCGGAAGTGAACGACTGCGACTGGCAAGGTCTGCGCGACACGGCCTTGCTGACCCTGCTCTACGGCTGCGGCCTGCGCATCGCCGAGGCACTGGCCTTGAACTGCGGCGAGGCGGCGAGCGCCGAGGTGCTGCGCATCGACGGCAAGGGCGGCAAGCAGCGTCTGGTGCCGGTGCTGCCGATCGTGCGCGAGGCCATCGCCGAATACTTGCGCGCCCGGCCCTTCGCGGTGACGCCCGAGGCGGCGCTGTTCGTCGGCGCCCGCGGCGGCAGGCTCAATCCCGGTGTGGCGCAGCGGCAAATGCGCCGCGCCCGGGCGCTGCTCGGCCTGCCGGAGACCGCGACGCCCCATGCGCTGCGCCACAGCTTCGCCACCCACCTGCTCAGTGCCGGCGGCGATTTGCGCACCATCCAGGAGCTGCTCGGCCATGCCAGCCTCTCGACCACCCAGCGTTATACGGCGGTCGCCGGCGAGCAGATGCAGGCCACCTACCGCGCCGCCCATCCGCGCGCGCGCGGCCGCTCATGATCGAGGCCGCGCGCACCTTCGCCGCCGAGGTGGTGGCACCCAATGCCGCGGCCTGGGAGCAGCAGCGGCGCTATCCGCGCGAGGCCTTCGCGGCGGCGGCGAAGGCCGGGCTCTGTGGGCTCCTTGTGGCGCCGGAGCATGGCGGTGCCGGGCTTGGCGCCGTGGCCATGGCCGAGGTCATGGAGATGCTGGCAGCGGCGGATTTCGCCTTCGCCATGTCGCTCGTCGTGCACAACAATCTCGGCGGCAATCTCAGCCGCAACGGCACGGAGGCGCAGCGCACCCGCTGGCTGCCACCCATGTTGGCGGGCGAGAGCCTGGGGGCCTTCCTGCTCACCGAGCCCGGCGGCGGCAGCGATGCCGCGGCGATCGCCTGCGCCGCCCGGCGCGATGGCGACGGCTGGCTGCTCGATGGTGCCAAGAGCTGGGTCTCCAACGCCACCAGCGCCGATCTGCTCAGCGTCTACGCCCAGACCGACGCCAGCGCCGGCTGGCGCGGCATCGCCTGCTTCCTGGTACCGGCCGAGGCCCCCGGCGTGGTGCGCGCGGATGCCTACGCCATGCTCGGCGGCCACGCGCTTGGCACTGGCGGCATTCGCTTCGAGGGCGCCCGCGTCGGCGACGATGCCGTGCTGCTGGCGCCCGAGCGCGCCTTCAAGGCGGCCATGGCGGGCATCGACATCGCCCGCATCAACGTCGCCGCCATGTGCGCCGGCATGCTGCGCAGCGGCCTCGAAATCGCGGTCGCCGCCACGGCGGCCAAATCCGCTTTCGGCAGGAAGCTGGCGGACTTCCAGGGCCTGCAATGGCAGCTCGCCGATGTCGCCACCGACGCCCATGCCGCGCGCCTCATGGCTTACGACGCCGCTGCCGCGCTCGACCGTGGCGAGAACGCGACCATTGCTGCCGCGCATGCCAAGAAATTCGCCACCCGCGCCGCCCTCGACGGCCTCAGCCAGTGCATGCAGGCCCTCGGCGCCGACGGGTTGCGCCATGACACGCCCTTGCCGCGCCATCTGGCCGGCGCCAAGATGGCGCAATACATCGACGGCACCACCGAGATCCAGAACGTGGTCATCGCCCGGGATCTATGGAGCGGGAGCAGCTGATGCAGGACGATTTCACCTTCCGCAGCCTTGCCACGAACGGTATCCACCTGCGCGTGGCGCTCGAGGGCGAAGGGCCGCTGGTCATTCTCGTGCATGGCTGGCCCGAGCTCTGGTACTCCTGGCGGCACCAGATCAGGCCGCTCGTCGAAGCCGGCTATCGGGTGGCCGTGCCCGACATGCGAGGCTATGGCGGCAGCACCAAGCCGCCACGCGTCGAGGCCTACGACATGGCGCATATGATGGCCGATGTGGTCGGCCTGATCGACCGCCTCGGCGAGGAGAAAGCCATCCTGGTGGGCCACGACTGGGGCGCGCCGATCTGCTGGAACACGGCCGCTTTGCACCCCGAGCGGGTGGCCGCCGTGGCTGGCCTCAGCGTGCCCTACCGCAAGCGCGGCAAGGTCTCGCAGATCGAGATCTGGCGCCAGCTCTACAAGGACAAGTTCTTCTACCAGCTCTATTTTCAGCAAGACGGCGTGGCCGAGGCCGAGTTGGAGGCCGACGTCAGGACGGCGCTGCGCAAGATCTATTATTCCGCTTCCGGCGATGCCGCCGCCGCCGACAGCTGGGTCGGGCGCCCGGCGGATGGCACCATGCTGGGGCCGCTGGTCGATCCCGATCCGTTCCCGGCCTGGATGACGGCGCAGGACCTCGACTATTTCGTCGAGAATTTCGCGGCCGGCGGCTTCCGCGGCCCGCTCAACCGCTACCGCAACCAGGACCGCGACTTCGAGAACCTGCCCGACATGGGCGCCGTACCGGTCACCCAACCGAGCGCCTTCATTGCCGGCTCGGAAGACGTGGTGCGGCGCTTCGTGCGCAATGCCGACCCTTACGCCAATGTCGGCGGCGAGATGCTGCCGGATCTCCGCCTCAACCGCATCATCGACGGCGCCGGCCACTGGGTGCAGCAGGAAGCACCCGAGGCGGTCAACGCCGCTTTGCTGGCGTTCCTGGCGACGCTATAGACATCTCGCCTGTCGTAATGCGGGGAGGATTAGGTGACTGGGGATGATTAGGTGACTGTCACCCAACTTTAAAGGGATGTATTAGCGATAAAAACAACTTTATATTGGGTGACTGTCACCCAACTTTAACGCGATATTTGTAGTTATCACACCTTTAAATAGAGTGGTCGTTACCGGATTCCCAGCAAATCCTATCGTGGACCCCGTCCTTTATGCTGGACCGGGATGCAACGGCTTACGGCGTCGCGGTGGCGACACGGAAGCCGATGCTGTCGCTGCGCAGGGTCCGTGCCTCGCCGGCGCGGCTGGCCGAGCGCGCGGCGGCGGGCGGGCTGTTCCAGGCGCCACCACGGTGGCCGCGCCTGGTGCAGTCGCCATGGGAGAGATGCGCGGTCGGCTCGATGGGATTGCCGCCGCGCGATTGCGAGCGCGGCAGGCCGTCGGCGGACAAGCCTTCATAGCCCGTGAACCAACAGTCCTGCACCCATTCGGAGACGTTGCCGATCATGTCGTGTAGCCCGAACGGGTTGGCGGCATGGGAGCCGACCGGCGCGCTTCCCGTTTGGCCGTCGTCGCAGGCATTGGCGATATTGGCGTGACCGCAAACGGCACCATCCCAATAGCGCGGCCCCGTGCTGCCGCCGCGTGCCGCGTATTCCCATTCGGTCTCGCTCAACAGGCGATAGCGCGTGCCGGTCTTGGCGCTGAGCCAGGCGATATAGGCGTAGGCGTCGTTCCAGCTCACATTGACGACCGGCCGTGCGCCGCGGCCGAGGCCGCCATCGTCGGGCCGGTAGCCGTCACAGCCGGCGTCGGCGACGCAGGCATCCCATTCGGCGAAAGTGACCTCGTAGCGGGCGACGGCCAGCGGATAGCGGATCGCGGCCCGATGGCTCGGATCTTCCGTGGCACTGCGCCCTGGCTCATCGGCGGGCGAGCCCATGACGAAACCACCCGGCGGCACGACCACCATCTCGGGGCAGGCCGCACAGTGGCGGAAGCGCTCGGCCGCCAAGACCGAAGACAGCACAACCGTCGAAGCCACGGCCATAACCGCTATCAGGTATCTCATCGCCACCCCCCAAACTTTGGCGGCGATGATAGCAGGGCCGGGCTTAAGCCGCTGCCGGCGCCCGCCGGCGATTGCCGCTGCGCTTGCGGCGGCGGGCCGGGGCGGGGCCGCGGCGCTGGTTCTGGCGCGCCGGCCGCGGCTTGGCATGGTCCTCGCCCGCCTCTTCGCCCGGCCCATCGCCGACCACGGTCAGGCGGCAGCCGATCAGACGCTCGATATCCTTCAGATAGCCGCGCTCGGCGCGGTCGCAGAGCGACAGAGCGACGCCGTCGGCGCCGGCCCGGGCCGTGCGGCCGATGCGATGGACGTAGCTTTCCGGCTCGTTGGGCAGCTCATAATTGATGACATGGCTGATCTCGTCGACATCGATGCCGCGGGCCGCGATATCGGTTGCCACCAACACCCTTGCCTTGCCATCGCGGAAGCGCTTGAGCGCACGCTGGCGCGCCGCTTGCGACTTGTTGCCGTGAATGGCGTCGGCCGCGATGCCGCTCCTGTCCAACTGCTCGGCAACGCGATTGGCGCGGTGCTTGGTGCGCGCGAAGACGATGACGCGCGTCAGGGCCGGGTCGCCGAGGATGCTCGTGAGCAGGCCCCTCTTCGCGCCCGCATCGACATGATAGACGCTTTGCGCGAT
>CAZVDW010000326.1:0-2640 GCA_964625645.1 uncultured Rhodospirillaceae bacterium | reverse complement strand
TCGTCGAGCCCTCGCAGGGCACGCTCTCGGTAGACGATTTTGCCGCCGCCGCCGACCAGCACACGCGCATGATCGCCATCAGCGCCGTGCAGTTCACCAACGGCTACCGCATCGACCTGGGGGCGCTTTCGGAGTTCTGTCAGGAACGCGACATTCGCCTGGCCGTGGATTCGATCCAGGCCCTGGCCATCGCCCCCTTCGACGTCTCCCAGACGCCCATCGACTACATGGCCGCGGGCGTCCACAAATGGCTCTGCGGACCCATCGGCTTCGGTTTTTTCTACGTTCGCAAGGACCGTTTCGACGAGCTAGAGCTCAACGAAGTGGGCCACGGCAGCCACGTCCGGCCGGGCGCATCGTGGACCGAATACGACTGGCCATTGCGCCCCGACGCCGGCCGTTTCGAGGCCGGCGCGCTGAGCTTCGCCCACGCCGCGGCTTGCGAGGCGGCGCTGGCGCTGTTCGAGGAAACCACCGTCGCCACTATCCACGACCACGCCACCGGCCTGGCCCAGCGCCTGATTGAGGGCCTGGAGAGCAAGGGGTATGGCCCCCTTTCGCCCCAGCCCGCGAGGCAAGCCGCCGGCATCGTTTGCTTCACGAGCACGCAGCACACGCCCGAGAGCATCGAGGAACGGCTGCGTGATGCCGGCATCTTCATCTCCTTGCGCGAAGGCGCCGTGCGTGTCTCGATCCACGGCGTCAACACCTCGGACGAGATCGACGCCGTGATCGCCGCGCTTCCCATGGATCAATAGCGCTCGGGAAAAAACCCCGAACTTCAGGAAAACCAGGCTGCCTGGTCGCGGCGGAAGAGCTCGCGGATGTGATCGATGACGGCGCGAGTGCGGACGCCCTGGTTGGTCTCCTCGTGCGAGATCAGCCAGATTTCGGTCTGCATCTCGAGCTTGATCGGCACGGCCAGCAGGTCGGGAAAGATCTTCGGTGTATAGGTGGGATGCATGCCGATGCCGAGGCCGGCGGAAATGGCGCGCTGGTAGGCGTAGGAGGAATTGGTGCGGTAGACCACGTGTTCGTGACGGCTGGCGATCTCGCGCCAGGGCCCCAGCGAGGAGGCGGCGTGATAGCCGGTGTGGTCGACCAGGCGGTGTTGGAATAGCTCGTCGATGCTGCGGGGCAGGCCGAAGAGGTTCGCGTAGGCCGGCGCCGCATAGAGCGCGAAGCGCATCACCCCCATGCGCTGGACGACGATCTGCGGCGCCTCGGGCCGCACCAGACGGATCGCCACGTCGGCCTCGCGGATGCCGAGATCGAGCGGCTGGTCGCCGCTGATGACCTCGAGCAGGATGCTGGGGTGGGCGAGCTGGAATTCCAATAGCTGCGGCGTCAGCCAGCCCGAAGCCAGACCTTCGGTGACGGCGATGCGGACGATGCCCGCCATCTCGCCGTCGATACCCGAGAGCCGACGTTCGATGGTGGCGGCGGCCGCCGCCATCTGGCCCGCCTGTTCCGCCATGCCGCGGGCCGCCGGCGTCGGCCGCATGCCCTTGCCATGGCGATCGAAGAGTTTGGCGCCCAGACGCTTCTCCATTTCGGCCAGGCGCCGGCCGACCGTGGTCTGGTCGACCTTGAGCCGCTCAGCGGCGTCGCTGAAGCTTCCGGTTTCTAGCACTGCGAGAAAAAAGCGAATGCCGTCCCAGTTATTCAGATCATTCCGTAACATGCGTTTTTGCATATTTGCTCTGCGCGATTGGGCATTCCGTTAACGGCCAGCAATACCGTCTCATATCCCATGACTGGAGGAAAGCCCTGAATTAGAACCAATCCGGCCGTGTGGAACACCGTCATGCGCCTAATAAAAGCGAACTATCGTAGTCCATCCACTCGCATCGCGATATGCATGGGTGCATTGATGTACGTCTCCTATGCCTTTGCCCACAGCGCTTGGGGCAATCCCGCCCTGATCGGCACGGCGCTATTCGTGGCCGCGTTCTTGACCACCTTTGCCCGGCTCAGCAACCGCATCGAGGAGTGGGCGAATGCCTTGACCGCGCGCATCAGCGCCGGCCGCCTGGCCCGCTTCGGCGCCCAGTTCGCTTTCAATTGGGCCGGTTTGGCGGTGCTCGTCGCCGGCGGCGCCATCCGCACCGAGGGCATTGCCACGGTGGGCGGCCTGCTGGGCGCCGCCGTGATCACCACGCTGGCCTCGCAGGGCGCGCAGTATTTCGGCGTCTTCCTCTTTCAACGCCGCATCGGTGATTATTACCTCAACGTGCTGATCGGGCTCTCGGCCAACGTCGTGGTGACGGCCCTGGCCACGGCCGGGCTCAGCGTGGCGCGCGAGATCTTTCTCGCCAGCGGCATAGGCTTCGGCATCGTCATCTTCGGCCTGGGGCTGCTGTCGGACCTGCGTGCCCTCTGCTTCCCGCGCCGCGGCATCGGCCTCTTTTTCGGCACCTTCAATCCCTTCCACAACTCGCATCTCGAACTCATCCGCCGCGCCCTGGATGAACGCCGGCTGGAAAAGGTCATCGTCCATCCCACCGGCGTGCCCTGGCTGCACGTCCGGGCGCTGCGCCGCGGCGAGATCCGCGTGGCGCGCCACGACCGCGGTTTCCAGGTCTATGAAACCACCGCCCGCGCCGACATCCACGCCGACTATTTCCCCACCGGCAACGC
>CAZVDW010000325.1:0-12491 GCA_964625645.1 uncultured Rhodospirillaceae bacterium | reverse complement strand
GGGCTTGCCGGCGCGGGTCATGCCGGCATTGTTGACCAGGATATCGACGCGGCCCCGGGCCTCCATCACGGCGGCGAACAGGGCCGCGACCTGGGCCTCGTCGGTGACATCGCAAGGTATCGCCGAGCCGCCGATCTCCGCCGCCGCCGCCGCGATGCGTTCCTGATTGCGCGCCGCCAGCACGACATGCGCGCCGGCGCCGGCAAAGGCCTCGGCGATCGCCTTGCCGATGCCGCTGCCGCCGCCCGTGACGATGGCGACCTTGCCCTCGAGCTCCGCCATGGTTTCCTCCCTGCTCATGTTCCTCGGCCGCCCATGTCATAGCAGAGCGGACCCGTGAGCACGAGCGAGGCATCCGGCAAAGACTCAAACCCGATGGGCGGACAGTCCCCCCCAATCCCAGGTGATGCCGTGGCCCGGGCGCTCGGGGGCGATGGCCATGCCGTCGCGCATTTCCAGGGACTCGGCCATATAGGCGTCGAGTCCGAAGCCGTGCACTTCGAGATAGGCGGCGTTGGGCACCGCCGCCAGCAAATGCACGTGGATGTCGTGGGCGCCGTGGGAGGTCACCGGCAGGGCATTGGCCTCGGCCAGGTGGGCCACCTTCAGCCACGGCGTGATGCCGCCGCAGGTGGTCAGGTCGGGCTCGGGGAAATCGATGCCGCGGGCGCCGATGAGCTGGGCGAACTCGGCCAGGGTGTGCAGGTTCTCGCCGGCCGACAGCGGCACGCCGCCATGGGCGCGCAAATGGGCATAACCGGCGAAATCGTCCGGCGTGATCGGCTCCTCGACCCAGACCAGATCGAGTGGCTGCAAGGCACGCAGCGCCCGCAGGGCCTGGTCGGGGCGCCAGGCCTCGTTGGCGTCGGCCATCAGCTCGGTGTCGGCATCGAGCGCCTCGCGCACCGCTGTGACGCGGGCCAGATCCTCTTTCAGGGTCGGCCTGCCGAGGCGTGTCTTGACCGAGCGAAAGCCCGCCGCTTCGCTGCGCAAGGCGCCTTCGACGACCTTCTCCAGCGGCAAATTGAGGTCGATATTGCCGGCATAGGCGCGCACGGCAGGGTCGTGGCCGCCGAGCAGGCGCCACAGCGGCTCGCCCAGGGCCCGCGCGCGCAGGTCCCACAGCGCCGTGTCGACCGCGGCGATGGCGAAGCTGGCCGGCGCGCCGCGCCCGGCATAATGCTGGCGCCGCCACATCCTGGCCCACAGACCCTCGATGGTGCGCGGGTCGCCTTCCCTCACGATCTCGGCATATACAGTGTCGATCATGGCGGCCACGGCGACCCCCTGGCCGGGCATCAAGGCGGTGTAGCCAGTGCCTTCGGCGCCGTCGCCGTCGACCAGGCGCACCATGACCATATCGAATTCGCGCATCACCGCCGTGCTTGCCGCCTGCACCGGCGTCGCCAGCGGTATGCGGTAGAGCGTGGTCTCGAAGGTTGCGATCCTGGCCATGGTTTTCCCCTCTCTGGTGGGAGCGGTATAGCCGATTATTTGACCAATTCGCCATCGGGTGAGAAGATTAGGCAAATTCGATGGAGGATGGGACCATGCAGACACGGCTTATGGCAGTGGCGACAGCGGTCGCGCTGGCGTTTTCGGCACAGACCGCGAGCGCGGATCCTCTGGGATCGGCGATCTGGCCCGATATCGTCGAGAGCCATCTCGGCGCCGGTGAGGTCATCTACGACGATGCCGTCAAGGTGACCATGCCACGCGTCGTTTGGGAGCCCTGGAGCGTGCCGGTACGGATCAAGCTCTCCGAAGAGCTTGGCCCGGTGAACGAGATCTTCCTGTTCGCCGAGAACAATCCCATTCAGGTCGCGGCGCAGATCCTGCCGCGGCGGGCGGTGCGCGCGGTGGGCATGAACATCCGCCTCGAGCGCACCACGCCGGTGCGGGCCGCGGCGCGCGGCGCCGATGGCGTCTGGCACGTCGCCAATGTGGAAGTGACGGTGATTGGCGCCGGTGGCTGCTCGACCCCGAATGTCGCGGTGGCCGAGGGCGAGATCGGCGTCGTCGCCACCAGGCAGTTCGACCAGGACGACGGCGGCAGCCGGGTCAAGGTCATGATCACCCACCCGATGGATACGGGCTTCGTCGAGGACACGAACGGCAACGCAATTCCGGCCTATTACATCGATTCGATCAGCGTGGCGGACGAGCGCGGCCCGATCGCCGAGCTGGTTACCTATGCGGCGCTCGCCTCCGACCCGGCCTTCACCTTCGACCTGCCGGACCGGCGCCAAAGCGTTCGCGTCACCGCGCGTGACACGCTGGGGCTGGCCTTCGAGTCAGATCCCTTGATGTAAAGACCTGCCTTACTACTCGGCAGCCAGTGCGACGCGGTTACGGCCGGCCTGTTTCGCGTTGTAGAGCGCGCGGTCGGCACGCGACAGCAATACCTCGATGTTCTCGTCCACGGATGACTGTTCGGCCAGGCCGATGCTCACGGTCATGCGGCGGCGCTCGCTCTCGGCGGCGATCTCGATCTCGGCGACGCGGGCGCGCAGGCGCTCGGCCAACTGGTGGCCGCCTTCGGAATTGGTCTCCGGCAACACGATGGCGAATTCCTCACCGCCCATGCGCCCGAACATGTCGTTCTGGCGCAGGATCTCCTCGCAGGCGGCAGCGAAGCGTTGCAGGGCGACATCGCCCTCGGCATGGCCGAAGGTATCGTTGATGCTCTTGAAATGATCGATATCCAGCATCAGCACGGTGCAGGGATGGCCATAGCGTCCGGCCCGCTCCAGCTCCGCGCCACCCTTGGCGAGCAGGTCGCGGCGGTTGAGCACGCCGGTCAGCGGGTCGATCGAGGCATTGTGGCGCAGCAGTTCCTCGTCGGTGAGGTCGTGGATGACGCAGACCAGATGGTCCGCGCCATCGACCATGGCCTCGGCGCGCGACAGGTCGATGGGAAAGCTGGAGCCGTCCTCACGCCGGCCCTCGGCCGCGTCGTCATCGCCGCCCCAGCCGGGAATCAAGAGCGATATGTGGCGACCGAGGAGATCGCCCGTGGGGTAGCCGAACATGCTCTCGCAGGCGGCATTTGCGAGCCGGATCACGCTCTGCTCGTCCAACACCACGAACCCCTCCCGCATGGTGTCGAATACCACGCGGGCATAGCTCTGGTCGGCGAATTCCTCGCCCTTGCGGACATTCATGTGCGGCCTCGCGAAGCAGACAAGCTGACCCGTACGTCTCAGACTGTGCGGCCAGACGCGCGCTCTCTATACTGACGAATGCTGACACAAATCCCCACACCGTCAAAACCCACTTTTACGAGTCAATGACGACAGGCGTTGATATAGGCCGCTTCGGCCGCGAGCAAAGACCGCAAACAATAGCCGCGCAGAGCGCCCCATGAGGCTGGTGCGGCTGATCGAAGGCGCCAGCCGCTGGTTTGGTTGGCTGGCGGCGGCGGCCTTCTTCGTCCTCGGCCTGATTGTCGCCTATGAGGTGGCCATGCGTTACCTCTTCCTGGCGCCGACGCGCTGGGTCGAGGAGGTTGCGCGGCTGTTGCAAATTTATGCCGTGTTCCTGGCCGCGGCCTGGCTGGTGGCGCGACGCGAGCATATTCGCATCACCGTGCTGGCCGGCGCCCTGCCGTGGCGACCCCGCCTCTGGCTGGCGCGTCTGGTGCTGGTGCTGGTAGCGCTGGTGGCCGGCACCGGCGCCTGGCAGGCCGGTGCCTTGCTGCGGTTCTCGCTGGAAATGGAGCAATACACCGATTCCACCTTGGCCCTGCCCATGTGGCTGTTGCAGGCACCGCTGGTCGCCGGCCTCGGCCTCGCCGGCCTGCAGGCGCTGGCCACCCTGTGGCGCAGCTTCGCCGAGCCCGAACTGCTCGCCGACACCGCCGATACGCCAAGCGTCTGACCAGATGGAAGCGCTGCTCGTCTTTGCGGCCTTGTTCGCGGTGCTACTGATCGGCGTCGATATCGCCTTCGCCCTGGCCGGCCTCGGCCTGGCGTTGTTGTTGATCGGCGGCTTTTCGCCGCTGATCATGCCGCAGACCATGATGGCCAGCATGGACAATTTCATCCTGCTGGCCGTGCCGCTGTTCATATTGATGTCGAACGTGCTGTTGCGCGGCGGCGCCGGCGACGACCTCTTTGCCGCGGTGCAAAGCTGGGTCGGCCATTGGCCGGGCGGGCTGGCGGTGGCGACCATCCTCTCCTGCGCCCTGTTCGCCGCCATTTCTGGCTCGTCGGTGGCCACTGCCGCGACCGTCGGCACGGTGGCCATCCCGGCCTTGGTGGCGCGCGGTTACGGCCGCCGCTTCACCTATGGTCTGCTGGCGGCGGGTGGGACGTTGGGCATTCTCATCCCGCCCTCGATACCGATGATCGTCTATGGCGTGGTGATGTCGGAATCGATCGTCGAGCTGTTTCGGGCCGGCATCGTCCCCGGCCTCATCCTGACCGCATTGTTCGTCGCCTATGCGGTGCTGCGGGCGAAATTCGGTGGCGGCTGGCAACCCGAGCCGCGGGCGGACTGGCCGACGCGGCGGGCGGCAAGCCGGCGGGCGGCGCCGACCTTGGCCTTGGCGCTTGTCATCGTGCTCGGCATCTATCTCGGCGCCTTCACGCCGACCGAGGCGGCGGGAGTCGGCTTCGTGCTGGCGCTGGCGATCACCCTCGGCCCGCGCCGCAGCCTGCACCTTGGCGACCTCTTGCCCATTGCCCTCGAATCGGCGCGGACCTCGGCCATGATCCTGTTCATCGTCGCCGCGGCACAAGTCTTCGGCAAGGCGCTGACGCTCTATCGCATCCCCCAGGAGGTCACGACGCTGGTCATCGGCGCCATCGCCTCGCCGGAGGCGTTCGTCGCTGTCATCTGCGTGATGCTGCTCGTCATGGGCTGCGTGCTCGAGGCGTTATCCATGATGCTGCTCGTCGTGCCCGTGGTGCAGCCGGCGCTGCTCGACCTCGGCATCGATCCGATATGGTTCGGCGTCATCTTCACCATGATGATCGAATGCGCCCTGATCACGCCGCCGGTGGGGCTCAATCTGTTCGTCATCCGCGCCGTCGCCGGCCAGTCACTGGCGGAGGGGGAATCCGTCAGCGTCGGCGATGTCGTCCATGGCACGCTGCCTTTCGTGCTGCTCATCCTCTTCGCCGTCGCCTTGATGGTTATATGGCCATCGATTATCCTGTCGACAATTCACTAGGGAGACATCCATGTTCGCCGCGCCACCCGACATCGAGACCCGCGTCTTCAGCCGCATGCCGGACCATTTCCGCAGACCCGGCAGGCGCAGCGAATGGGCCGACATCATGCTGCTCGGGGGCATGGCGGATTGCTTCCTCGAAGGTCCCTCCTTCGATGCGATGGGCAATCTCTGGCTGGTTGACATCCCCTATGGCCGCATCTTCCGCGTCTCGCCGGATGGCGAGTGGACCTGCGCGGCCGAATATGACGGCGAGCCCAACGGCCTCAAGTTCCACGCCGACGGGCGCATATTCATTGCCGACCACAAACAGGGGATCCTGCAACTCGACCCGGCGACAGGCAGCGTGAGCCCAGCCATGAACCGGCCCCGGCTGGAACGCTTCAAGGGCTGCAACGACCTCTTCTTCACGGCCGACGGCACGCTCTATTTCACCGATCAGGGCCAGACCGGGCTGCACGATGCCTCAGGGCGCTTATATCGTTTGCGCAACGATGGCGGCCTCGACAGGGTCCTGGAGGGCATCCCAAGCCCGAACGGTCTCGTAACGAATCTCGACGAGAATATCCTTTATCTCGCCGTGACCCGCGACAATGCGGTCTGGCGGGTGCCCATGCTGGCGGGTGGCGAGGCCACCAAGGTCGGCGTCTTCGTGCAGATGTCGGGCGGCCTTGCCGGGCCCGACGGCATGGCGCTCGATGCCGCCGGCAACCTCGCCGTGGCCCATGCCGGGCTGGGAACGGTGTGGCTGCTCAGCCGCCTCGGCGAGCCCATCGCGCGGGTGCGCAGTTGCGCCGGTGTCATGACCACCAACGTCGCCTATGGCGGGCCGGACAACAAAAGCCTCTACATAACCGAGTCGGAAAGTGGCAGCATTCTGATTGCCGACATGCCCGAGCCGGGGCGGAAGATGTACGGCTGAACCAGGGGGAGACAATGGCCAGCAGTTTCACCTATGCGCTTCCGGTCGAGCAGACCGAGTGGAAAGTCGGCGCCAGCATGGAGACCACTCTGCGCTGGGCCTACGACGACGGCAATGAGCGCCTGCTGGCACTTTATGAAAAAGGCAAGCAGCAGCAATGGGATGCCGCCGAGCGCATCGACTGGTCGCAGGACCTCGATCCGGAGAATCCCATGGGCCTGCCCGACCAGGCCATCCTGATCCATGGCTCGGAGGTCTGGAACCGCCTGACGGACGACGAGCGCACGCGCCTGCGCCACCATCAGCAGGCCCACACCACCTCGCAGTTCCTGCATGGCGAACAGGGGGCGCTGGTCTGCGCCGCCAAGCTGGTGCAGATGGTGCCCGGCATCGACGCCAAGTTCTATGCCGCGACGCAAACCATGGACGAGGCCCGCCACGTCGAGGCCTTCTCGCGCTTGTTGCGCGACAAGTTCGGCCTCGCCTATCCCATCACGCCGCCCCTGCGGGCGCTGCTCGACAACGTCATCAGCGACAGTCGCTGGGACTTCACTTTTCTCGGCATGCAGGTGCTCATCGAAGGCTTGGCGCTGGCCGCCTTCCAGCGCATCCGCGACCAGTCGAGCAACCCCCTGGCGGCGCAGGTCAATGCCTATGTCATGCAGGACGAGGCGCGTCATGTCAGCTTCGGCCGCCTGGCGCTGAAGGACTATTACCCCGAGCTCAGCGACGGCGAGCGCGCCGAGCGCGAGGAATTCGTGGTCGAGGCCTGCTATCTCATGCGCGACCGCTTCCTGGCCCGCGAGCTGTGGGACAATCTCGGCCTGCCGGCCGACGACTGCGTCGCCTATGTGGACGGTTCCGACGCCATGCGCCAGTTCCGCGGGCGGCTGTTCAGCCGCATCGTGCCGACGGTCAAGGCGATCGGCCTGTGGGGGCCGAAAGTGCAGCAGGCCTATGCCGACATGGGCATCCTCGACTTCGCCGACATCGACGCCGAAGCCCAGTTCGAGCAGGACAATCGCGTGGCCGAAGAGTTCGACGCCGGGGCGGCGCCGCAGCAGGCCTAACAAGAGAGTATCGGCTTGCCGGCGTCATGGCTGGGGCCAGGCCATGGTATGGCGTTTGAACAGGCTGGATTGACCGGTCTCGGGGGAGGTGCCGACGTCTCCGAGCAAGGCGGGCTTAGGGGATTTGTAGCCAGAAACGTCATTCCGACTCAACATATTGCGACATGCTACAATATATCGATTTATTGGTGTCCCCGATGTCAGGGAATGGGCCAACAGAGCCCAAGGAAGCGCCACTCATTCGGAGGATAGACCGCGAAACGTGATGCTTCGATTGTCGCCAATCGTCTTTCTTGGCCAGCGTTCGGCTCTCATTGTGATCGTCTTCGCGCTCACTCTGTTAGTGAGTCGGCAATTGTTCGCCCAGAGTTTGCCCCTTACCCAGGAGGAGCGCGATTGGATCGCAGCCGCTCCGGTCATTCGCGTAGGAATTGATGCCGACTACCCTCCATACAGTTTCATGGACGATTCCGGTAGATTCCAGGGCTTAGCACCGAATATTCTGACTGAAATCGAATCCTTAACCGGCCTGATCTTTGAACCGGTCCCAGGATTGTCGTGGGACGAGATAATCAACGGTGCTCGGAATCGGACACTGGACGTTATTGCTACGGCCGTCCAAACGCCCGAACGTGAGCGCTTCCTAAACTTCACGGACATTTACATCCCGACGCCTCTCGTGATCATGTCGCGCAAGGCAGACGATCGGATTCTCAGCGCCTCCGACCTGGACGGCCGAACGGTGGCACTTGTAGAGGGGTATTCGGTGTCGCAGACCATTCTGCGGGAGCACCCGACGATCATTCCAAAGCCCGTGGCCACCGCGCCGGAAGGCTTGCAAGCGGTAGCGATCGCAGAGGCAGATGCCTATGTCGGTGTCCTTGGCGTCAGCACATATCTGGCGCAGGAACACGGGCTCGCCAACCTCCGGGTGGCGGCCAGATATGACGACAGCTTGAATGGACAACGCCTAGGGACCCGCTCGGATTGGCCGGAGCTGAGCAGCATCCTGGGGAAAGCGCTGGGCCATTTGGACCAAACAGTCATGTCATCCGTCTTCGACAAGTGGATACCGGTGCTGGAGAATTTTGCCGCTGGCAATCGAGCCATTCCTTTCGAGCTTACCGACATCGAGCAAGCTTGGCTGGATGATCGGGATGATATCCGTATCGGCGTGATGAACGCTTGGCCACCCATGGACTTTGTCGATAGCGATGGCAAAGTCAAAGGTATAGGTGTCGACTTCCTGCGTGCCATGAATCGCCGGCTGGGCGGCAAGATTGCGATCGTGCCTGGGGAATGGAGCAGGATATATAACGATGTGAGAGAGGGGCGCCTCGACGCTTTGACGGGCATTACCCCGCGCGAGGACCGGCTGGAGCACTTCAATTTCACGACGAATTATGTGGTGGTACCGCATACCATATTCGCCAGGACGGACGAGCCCTACATTGCCAATGCATCACAGTTGGCCGGCAGGCGCGTTGCCGTAGAAGAGGGTTTCTTCGTGATCGACATTATGCGCGAGAAATACCCGGACGTGGCGCTAAGGCTCTACGCGAACACCAGTGACGCCTTGGGTGCGGTGGCCAAGGGAGAGGCGGACGCTTACATCGGTAACAGGGCTGTTGCGTTTTATATCATTCGAAATGAGCTAATCGCCTCCCTCAAGGCGCACGGAAGGTTCCTCGAATCGAAATCCAACAATGCGATTGGGGCTCGCAAGGATACGCCAATTTTGCGGGATATTCTGCAAAAGGCGCTGTACAGCCTGACGCCGCAGGAGAGGCAACTCATCTTGAAGGATTGGGTCGCGCCAGAGGACCCTTCGGGACGTCCCTTTGTTTTGTCTCCAGAGGAGAAGGATTGGCTAAGCGCTCATCCTATCATCCGCGTGGCAGGCGACAGAGCATGGCCGCCAATAGAGTTTCTTGGCGAGCAAGGCGTATTCGAAGGCATTGCCGTGGATTATCTGGCTATTCTTTCGAGACTTATGAATGTGCGGTTCGAGTTCGATATGACCTCCGATTGGAATGCCGTAGTGGAGAAGCTGAAGAACCGAGAGTTGGACATGTTTTCTGCAGCGGCCCCGACGCAATCGAGACAGGAGTTTGCCAACTTCACACCGCCATATCTATCCCTGCCTGCCGTTATCTTCTCTCGTGAGAATGATCCGCCGGGAGCGTCTCTTTCGGCGCTTGAAGGGAAGAAAGTCGCGACTGTCCGGGGTTATGCGCTCACCGAGTTTTTGCGTGCCTCAGGCTATGACCTGGATTTGCTGGAGGTCGATGACGTCCCACAGGGACTGCGACACCTCCAGGACCGCAAGGTTGATGCCTATATCGGAAGCATTTTGGTGACTGGCTACTATTTGCGGCAGTTGGGTTACTCGAACATTGCGGTGTCGGGGCATACTCCCTACGGCATCAATGTCTCTATGGCAGTCCGAAGCGACTGGGCCATATTTTCCCGAATTCTGCGCCGAGCCGTTGCGCATATTTCCGAGAAGGAACGGGCCGACGTAGCCGGGCGCTGGATTGGCATTAGGGTCAACCAGCCACCCGACTATAAGCTTATTCTCGTGATTGTTGCCATTGCAGTCGCCGTCGTCGCCATTGTCGTTTTGTGGGCCTTGGTGTTGCGGCGCCTGAGGAACGAGGCGGCCGAGCAGGCGGCTTACCTTCAGGCCGTGCTCGAAGCATCCGCAGACGGCATAATCACGACCGATGAACACGGCATTATCCAAAGATTTAACAGCGCGGCCGAGACAATATTCGCTTATAACGCTAATGAAATAGTTGGCCGCAATGTGTCGTGCCTGATGCCCGAGCCGTACAGACAAGAGCATCAGGGCGACATGACACGGCACCTGGCGGGCGGCGCCCCGGGATTCTTGGGCGTTGTCCGTGAAGTCGAGGGCCTCCGGCATGACGGGTCAGTCTTTCCAATGGACTTCGCGGTCTGTGAAGCGAAGCGTCCTGGAGAGCCCTTGTTCGTTGGGATTCTCCGCGATATCACCGAACGCAAGGAATCAGAGCGCCGGGTCCGAGAGGAAAAAGAACGCGCTGAGTCGGCGAATAGGGCCAAGTCCGAGTTTCTGGCATCTATGAGCCACGAGCTTAGGACGCCACTGAACGCGATCCTGGGATTCGCGCAGCTAATGCAGATAGATCAAGAAGAACCCCTGACCGAGACTCAGCAGATCTCGGTTGAGCATATCAAGAATGGTGGCGATCACCTTCTGGAGGTGCTTAACGAAGTGCTTGATCTCGCGAAAATTGAGGCAGGTGGGGTCGATCTCGAGATGGAAAGTGTCCGGGTTGGGGCCCTGATCGGAGAATGCGTGTCATTGATGGCGGCCACGGCGGATGAGCTGGGTGTGAAAATGACCATGGACACCGCGCTTGCGGACGACCCTACCTGTGTCCGGGCGGACGCAACTCGGCTTAAGCAGGTCTTTCTGAACCTCATCTCGAATGCCGCGAAGTACAATCGACCGAACGGTTCGGTGACCATATCGTCTGTCGCGCACAAAGCCGGAATACAGCGAGTGAGTGTCGCAGATACCGGCATCGGCGTTTCTGATGAACAACTCGATGATCTGTTCAAACCATTTAGCCGACTCGCTGTTGCGGACACCGAGATCGAAGGCACGGGGATCGGTTTGACGATCACCAAACGATTGGTCGAACGGATGGGTGGGGTGATCGGTGTAAAGAGCGTACCTGGAGAGGGATCGGTGTTCTGGGTCGAGATGCCACTTGCCGATTAGGTCGTTCCTTTCCAACGCGTCCGCCAATCAACCCTTGCAAAGGTGCGTTCCTTGCTTCTTCCGACTTCAGAATGCTTATTTCCGCCCTCAAGACGATCGTGTACAGACTCTTCTGCAAAAAAAGGAAATTGAAGGGTTGGCCATGGCATGGCGAGTGATTGACGAGATCACTTTGGCAAAAAGGAGCACACCATGGCCAAGCAAGAGGTTGGCGCTGCCAAGGGCGAGCGGTCGGCGGCTCGTCTGGGCTATCGGTCCGGCTATTACGAGCGGTCTCTGGTGACGCGTGTCGCGCGGCTTGAGCTGTGCCTGCCGCAGAACCGGGACGGGCGCTTTTCGACGGCTCTGTTCGAGCGCTACCAGCGCTCGGAGAAGGCCCTGGTCTCGGCGCTTGCGGAGATGTCCGTGCAGGGGGTTTCGACGCGCAAGGTCAAGACGATCACGGCGGCGCTGTGCGGGCATGCGTTCTCGGCGTCTGTGATCTCCAACATCGTCAAGCGCCCTGGCTGCACGATCCCTATTTCCAGTATTCCACCGGCGAGGCCTTCTTCCAGCACGCACTCCGCCACGAGCGCTCCGGCATGAGCCATTGGCGCCAGCGCATTGGCGACAGGCTCGACATCCTGTTGGCCGAAAGCCTACGCCTGGCCCATGACACAGGCGCCTTGAAGAAAAGCGATCTGGCGCGGGTCAGGGTCGACACCACGGTGCAAACGCACAATACACGGCCACCCCGCCCTAACCCCCGGAAACGTCGGGACGAATGGCAGTGGCACTTATGGACGGCGTTTCGACAGGAAAAGACTGGTGGAGCCGAGGGGAATCGAACCCCTGACCTCTACGTTGCGAACGTAGCGCTCTCCCAACTGAGCTACGGCCCCACGGGTCCGGGCACGGGCCGCGCGCGGCCAGCCGGATGGGCGGGAATATGTTGAGTGGGGCCGGGTCTGTCAAGCGGCATGGCGGGGGCACTATGACGGAGGCGGCATGGCACGGGCGACAGGGCGGGCTTGCCTGCCTTCCGGCTTCGGCGGTAGTGTCGGGGCCAACCGAAACACCGCGCGAGCCCGCTCGATATGCGTTCCCTCCATTTCCTGCTTGATACCGTTATCGAGATCTACATTTGGCTGGTCATCATCCAGGTGATCATGCATTGGCTGTTCGCCTTCAATGTGATCAACATGCGAAACCCATTCGTAAACTCGATCGGCAACGGGCTCTATCGGTTGACGGAGCCGGCACTGGTCCGGATCCGGCGGTTTCTGCCCGATCTCGGCAGTCTGGATATTTCGCCGGTGGTGTTGATTCTGCTGCTCGTCTTCGCGCGCAGCCTGTTGAACGAATATTGGCCGACCGCGGGCTATTGAGCGGCACCCCCTTTCGCCCCACCCCGGACGGTCTCGCGGTATCGCTACGGGTGACGCCGCGGGCCGCGCGGAATCGAATCGACGGCCACACGGACGGGGAACCCTCGGCGATCCGCGTTGCCGTCACCACGCCGCCCGCCGACGGCAAGGCCAACCAAGCGGTGATCAAGCTGCTGGCCAAGGC
>CAZVDW010000324.1:0-6166 GCA_964625645.1 uncultured Rhodospirillaceae bacterium | reverse complement strand
TGAAATGCACGAGATCGTCCTCGCCAACCCAGTCGCGAAGATCCGGCGGCAACAGAAAGGCCTGCGTGCGATCGTAGGGAATGAAGTTTGCCATGCCACGAGTATAAACTAAGCTCAGCCTAAATCCGACAGACTGCTAGGGAATGATTCCAACGCTTGGTACCCTCTTTTTGCAGCGGCAATGATTTCGTCGGGATCGGCGGTCCAGGTGCGATAGCGGCGAAACCCTTCCCCCGCCGTCGAAATGCCAAGGCCAAAGCGAGCCGCCGCCTGGCGCGTCGAAAGGCCCTCCGAGATCGCCGCGATACCCCGCCAACGACGGGCGGCGCCGAACCCATGCGACATGCCAATCTCCTTGCAAATCAACAAGAAGACCGAATCACGGCCCGTACGATAACGGAATCCCTGAAATGACTCTGGCTTCGCTAAACCTGCTCCAGACCCTCACACCACCGCGCACATGCCGCCGTCGAGGTTGACCGCAACGCCGGTGATGTAGGCGGCGCGGGCGGAGACCAGGAAGGCGGCGAGGTCGGCGAAGTCTTCCGCTTCGCCGATGCGCCCGAGTGGCACTTTGACCGAAAGCTCGTCGTAAAGCTCGTCGACCGGGCGGTTGCCGGCGCGGCGGTCCCATTGGGCGCTTTTGAGCAAGCCGATGCAGATGGTGTTCACGCGGATGTTGTCGGGCGCGTATTCGTTGGCCAGCGCCTTGGTCAGGTTGATGCCGGCGGCGCGGCTCAGCGTGGTCGGCAGGGCGGCGCCGGGCGGTGCCTTGGCGCCGACGATGGTGGCGTTGAGGATCGACCCGCCGCCGCGCGCGCGCAGGATCGGGATGGTCAGGCGGCAAAGCCGCACGGCGCCCATCACCTTGAGGTCGAAGTCGGACCGCCAGTCCTCGTCCGCCACCGCCTCGAAGCTGGCGGCGGCCGACTTGCCGGCATTGTTGATGACGATGTCGATGCCGCCGAAGCGCTCAGCAGCGGCGGCGACGAAGGATTCGATATCCGCCGGCACGCTGACATCGCCGCGGTGTGCCAGAACCTCAGCCCCCGTGGCCTCGGCGATGCCCTCGGCGGCGGCCTGCAAATGGTCCTCGCGGCGGGCGCAGATGGCGACCTTGCAGCCCTCCTCCGCCAGCCGGCGCGCGGTTGCCAGGCCGAGCCCGTCGCTGCCGCCCGTGATCAGCGCCACCTTGTCCCGCAAACCGAGATCGAACATCGCACCCTCCCAAATTCCAATCACCAAAGCAGGCCCGAAACCGTCGTGATGGTCAAGCGGCACGCCGCAGCTTGAGCCGATGATCGCCAGGCAAGTTTAGTGACAGATACAGAACTTATACGAGAATATACAACTAGTTTTACGACTACGAATTCGGTGACTGGCACCGAATTGGCATCGGATTGGGTGGTGTGTCCCGCCGGGCGAGGGCCGCGAACTCGGCGCTTGCGGCGGAAGTGGCTTCGCGGCACAGTCGCGCCATGTCCGAAACGGCGAACCTCGCAGCGGCGGCCGCTGGTGGTCACCTGGCCCGCAACGTCATGCATTTCTGCCGCTGTCTGCGTGCGGCGGGCCTGCCCGTGGGGCCCGGCAAGGTGCTCGATGCGCTGGCCGCCGTCGAGCGCACGGGGCTCGGCCGGCGCGACGATGTCTATTGGGCGCTGCATGCCAGCCTGGTCGCCCGCCACGAGCAGCGCGAGCTGTTCGACCAAGCCTATCACGCCTTTTGGCGCAGCCCCGACCTGCTCGAGCGCCTGCCCGGCATCGTCGATTTCGCACCCATCGCCTCGCCGCCGCCGGTCTCGCGGCGCGTCGCCGAGGCGCTGAGCAGCACCCGCATCGGCGACGACGGCAAGGACAGCGACGCGGACGCCGACGCCGTGCTCACCGCCTCGGGCCGCGAGGTCTTGCGCAAGATCGACTTCGAGCGCATGAGCGCCGACGAGATCGCCGCCGCCAAGCGCGCCATCGCGCGCCTCGTGGTGCGCCTGAAGCCTCTGCCGACGCGCCGCTTCGCCGTCGATGCCCGCGGCCGGCGCATCGATATGCGGCGAAGCCTGCGCGCGGCCTTGCGCGGCGGCGGCGAGACCATCCCGCTGATTCGCCGCCGGCCGCGGCGCAAGCCGCCACCCTTGGTCGTGCTCTGCGACATTTCCGGCTCCATGGGCCGCTATTCGCGCATGCTGCTGCATTTCCTGCATGCCCTTGAGAACGCGCGCGGCCGCGTGCACGCCTTCGTCTTCGGCACGCGGCTCGGCAACATCACCCGGCAACTGCGCAACAAGGACGTGGACGTGGCGCTCGATGCGGTGATTGAGGCGGTCGAGGATTGGTCGGGCGGCACCCGCATCGGCGATTGCCTGCACGCCTTCAACCGCGACTGGTCGCGGCGCGTGCTCGGCCAGGGGGCGCTGGTGGTGATTATCTCGGACGGCCTCGACCGCGCCGGCGGCGAGGGGCTTGAGGCCGAGATGGAGCGCCTGCACAAGTCCTGCCGGCGGCTGATCTGGCTCAATCCGCTGCTGCGCTACGACGGCTTCGAGCCCAAGGCGACCGGGGTGCGCGCCATGCTGCCCCATGTTGACGATTTCCGACCGGTGCACAATCTGCAAAGCCTGGATATGCTGGCGCGCGCGCTTAGCAGTGCCGAGCGCGGCGAAGGAGGAATTCATGAGCGCTACCGCTAACGACCACGACGACATTCTCGGCACCGCCGCGCAATGGCGCGACGGCGGCCGCGGCGTGGCGCTGGCCACCGTCGTCACCACCTGGGGCTCGAGCCCGCGCCCGGTCGGCAGCCAGATGGCGATCGCCGAGGACGGCGCCATGATGGGCAGCGTCTCGGGCGGCTGCATCGAAGGCGCGGTGGTGCGCGAGGCCCAGGAAGTGATCGTCGAAGGCGCCTCGCGCCTGCTCGACTTCGGCGTCAGCGACGCCCAGGCCTGGGAGGTCGGCCTGGCCTGCGGCGGCAAGGTGCAGGTGCTGGTGGAAAAGGTCGAATAGCCATGCGCAGGCAAGCCCTCAATGCCCTGCTTGCGGCACGCGACGAAAAGCGCCCGCTGGCGCTGGCCACGGCGCTCGACGGCGCGGGCCAGTGGCTGATCGGCCCGGACCATGCGGAGGATGCGCCGGAGAGCATCATCGCCGAAGCCCGCAAGGCGCTCGACATCGACCAGAGCCGTACCGTCGAGGGCCCGGATGGCCCGGTCTTCATCCAGGCGCAAAACCCGCCCTGGCGCATGGTCGTCATCGGCGCCGTGCACATTACTCAGCCTCTGGCCCAGATGGCGGCGCTGGCCGGCTACGAAGTGACCGTGGTGGACCCGCGCGGCGCCTTCGCCACGGCCGAGCGCTTTCCCGGCATCGACGTCTCCGACGAATGGCCCGACGAAGCGCTGGAGCGGCTCGGCCCGGACGCGCGCACCGCCGTCGTCACCCTGACCCACGACCCCAAGCTCGACGACGCGGCGCTCGAGGTGGCGCTGAAATCGCCGGCCTTCTACATCGGCTCGCTGGGCAGCAAGAAGACCCACGGCGCCCGCCTCGAGCGGCTGACCGAAGAGGGCTTCGATGCCGCGGCACTGGCGCGCATCAACGGCCCCGTCGGTCTGGCGCTCGGCGCCCGCTCGCCGGCCGAGATCGCGGTCTCCATTCTGGCCCAGGTCGTCGCCGCGCGGCGCCAGCCTGCTCCGGCGGCGGAACGCGCCGCATGAAGTTCGGCCGCATCGCCGTGTCGGGAGCCGAGGGCGCGATCCTCGCGCACTCCTTACGCTCGGACGCGGGCGTCTTCAAGAAGGGGCGCGTGCTGTCGCCGGAAGACATCGCGGCACTGACGGCCGCGGGCGTCGATACCGTGGTCGCGGCACGGCTCGAGACGGGCGACGTGCCCGAGGACGCGGCGGCCAGGCGCATCGCCGGCGCCCTGGCCGGGCCGGGCACCCGTGTCGCCGCGGCGTTTACCGGCCGCTGCAATCTGCTGGCCGACGACGAGGGCCTGCTGGTGGTCGATCGCGATCGCGTCGATGCCCTCAACCTCATCGACGAGACGGTCACGCTTGCCACCCTGCCGCCCTATGAGCGCGTGGTGGCGCGGCAAATGCTGGCGACCGTCAAGATCATCCCGCTGGCCGCGCCCGAGAGCAGCGTGGCGGCTGCCGAAGCCCTGGGACCGCTGCTGCGCGTCGCCCCCTTCACGGCCAAGACGGTCGGCCTGGTGATGAGCGAGCTGCCCGGCACCAAGGCCTCGGTTCTGGCCTCGACGCGCGAAGTGCTGGAGAGCCGCCTTGCCCGCGTCAAGGCACGCCTCGCCGCCGAGCGCATCTGTGCCCACGACGAGACTGCCATTGCCGCCGCCGTCGGCGAGGTGCTGGCCGACGGCGTGGACCTTGTCATCGTCAGCGGCGCCTCGGCCGTGGTCGACCGCCGCGACGTGGTGCCGGCGGGCATCGAGGCCGCGGGTGGCAGCATCGATCATTTCGGCATGCCGGTGGATCCGGGCAACCTTCTCTTGCTCGGCAAGACGGCCGAGAGCGGCGTGCCGGTGGTCGGCATGCCGGGCTGCGCCCGCTCGCCCAAGCTCAACGGCTTCGACTGGGTGCTGGAGCGCCTTGCCGCCGACCTCGAGATCGGCGCCCGCGACATCATGCGCATGGGTGGCGGCGGCCTGCTCAAGGAGATCGTCAGCCGGCCGCAGCCGCGAGCGCATGAAGTGGCGGCGCGCAAGGCACCGCATGTGGCGGCGCTGGTGCTCGCCGCCGGCCAGTCGCGGCGCATGGGCGCGCGCAACAAGCTTCTGGAGGAGGTCGACGGCAGCGTCATGGTGCGCCGGGCGGCGGAGAATGTGCTGGCTTCCCAGGCGCGGCCGGTGGTCGTGGTCACGGGCCATGAGGCCGAGCGGGTGCGCGCGGCGCTGGCCGATCTCGACGTCGTCCTCGCCCACAACCCCGACTTTGCGGACGGCCTGAGCACCAGCCTGCGCGCGGGCCTCGGCACGCTCGATGCGGCGGTGGACGGCGCGCTGGTCTGCCTCGGCGACATGCCGCAGGTGCGTGAGGAACAGCTCGTTGCGCTGATCGCCGCCTTCGATCCCGTGCAGGGCCGCGCCATCTGCGTGCCCGTGGTCGGCGGCAAGCGCGGCAATCCTGTGCTCTGGGGCGCGGAGTTCTTCGCCCAGATGGGTGGCGTGGCCGGCGATGTCGGCGCCCGCCACCTGATCGGCGAGAACGCGGAGGTGCTGTGCGAGGTGCCGGCCGACGGCGACGGCGTGCTGCTCGACATCGACACGCCCGAGGCGCTCGCCGCCTTCCGCAAGCGGCAAAGCGCCTGATGTCATTCGACGTCTCGCGACTTCGCAGCGAGTTCCCGATCCTGCAGATGCGGATCGATGGTGCGCCACTGCATTACCTCGACAACGGCGCCACCGCGCAAACGCCGCAAGCCGTGCTCGATGCGGTCATCCGCCACGAGACCACGGCGCGCGCCAATGTGCTGCGCGGTGTCCATACCCTGGCTGAGCGGGCCACGGATGCCTATGAGGCCGCGCGCGGCGAGGTGGCGAATTTCGTCGGCGCCGCGGATGCGAGCGAGGTGGTCTTCACCAGTGGCACCACGGGCTCGCTCAATCTCGTCGCGCACAGCCTCGGCGAGACCCTGGCGGCGGGCGACGAGGTGATCGTCTCGCTGCTCGAGCACCATTCCAATTTCGTGCCCTGGCAAATGCTGCGCGAGCGCAAGGGCGTCGTGCTCAAGGTCGTGCCGGTCACCGGGAATGGCGAGATCGACCTCGACGCGTTGGAGACGATGCTGAGCGCACGCACGAAACTGGTCTCTCTGGCCCATGTCTCAAACGTCACTGGCGCCATTCTCGACGTGCCCCGCGTGGTGGCCGCGGCGAAAACCGTGGGTGCGCTGGTGATGCTCGACGGCGCGCAAGCGGTGCCACACGGGCCGGTGGACGTGGCCGCCCTCGGTGTCGATCTCTACGCCTTCTCGGGCCACAAGATGTACGGCCCGAACGGCATCGGCGTGCTCTGGGGCCGCGCCGCGCTGCTCGACGAATTGCCGCCCTTCCTCGGCGGCGGCGAGATGATCCGCGAAGTGACCCTGGAGAAGACCACCTACGCAGCCCTGCCACACAAGTTCGAGGCCGGCACGCCGCCGATCGCCCAGG
>CAZVDW010000323.1:0-5882 GCA_964625645.1 uncultured Rhodospirillaceae bacterium | reverse complement strand
GCGAAACCGATGATATCCGCAAAGCGCAACACGTTTACCCTGGCAATGACCAACTCGTGCTGGGCCGCGGTCGGATAGAGCTTGTGCCCACCACGGCCGTCCGGGAACAACGCCTCGCTGGCATCGCGGCGATTTGGATAGATCGTGGAAACGATCCCCAGCCGCAATAGCATGCGTTGCACCGCTGCGAGCCGAGCCAGATCGCTCTGGGCCAAGCGCATGCTGATGCCCTTCTCCTGCGTGCCTTGAACGCCGCCATCGGCATCGAAGAACCCGCGCAGGAAACCCACCGCAAACACACCGGATGCGGCTTCCATCTTCGGCGTGATCGCCTTGTTGCCCGGGCTCATGCCGAGGGAATGCGCGAGCAGCTTTAGGGCCGCCAGCGACATTCGATACTCGCCGCGACCGGCAACAGCGTACCAGCCCCGAAAATCGCTGCGCTGCGCCAGCGTTGCCGCCGCCTGCTCCGCACGTGCCATGACGCCGGACACACCAGGACGCTCGCAGGTGCCATTGGCAACCATCCGCCCCGGCCAGACACTCAGCACGGCCTTGTCGGTCTTCAACGTGCCGTCACCGACAAGAAGGCCAAGCAGATAGCCCTCGTCCTCGGTATGCGGCCCGGGCCACAACGCGGCGGTGGCGTGGTCATGCAGTCGTATGCGATCGCCAGGCTCAAGCGAGCCCGCAGGTACCCATTCCGTCCGCAAGGCGTAGCGGGAGACGGATGCCGCGCGGCAAACGGAATGATCAGCCGTCAGCCGAAGCGTGTGGCCTTCAATCGTCTTAAGGCGAAGAACCGGCTTATGACCGGTTCTGAAGAAGCCCTGCGGTCCGCTTGCATGGGCTTTGCCGTCTACATGCGCCATGAACTGGCGCCCGACGAGGCTCCGTGCCTGCCGTGGACCCTCGGCGGTTTGAATCCAGCAATCACCCGTCACACATGGATTCGTGGCGTGGATGGATTCGAGATAATGCAGCGGATTGCGCTGATTGACCCGGTCGATGAAGATCACGCCGGGCTCGGCATAGCTGTAGGTGGCGCGCATGATGCGCTGCCACAGAGCGCGAGCCGGCACCGTGCGCCAAGTGGTTCCGCCGAAGGCCAGGTCCCAGGAGGCGTCCCGCGCCACCGCGTCGAGAAAGGCATCGCTGACCAGGACCGAGAGGTTGAACATCGACAGCGCGCCGCTTTCGCGCTTGGCATCGATGAAGGCTTCGATATCGGGGTGATCGCAGGCCAGCGTCGCCATCATGGCGCCGCGGCGGTGGCCGGCGCTCATGATGGTGCGGCACATGGCGTCCCAGACCCGCATGAACGATACCGGACCCGATGAATCCGCGCCGACCCCGTGCACCGGCGCGCCGCGCGGCCGCAATCCGGAGAAGTCCAGGCCGATGCCGCCGCCTTGCTGCAAAGTCAACGCCGACTCCTTCAGGGAGTCGAAAATCCCCGCCATGTCGTCGGCCACGTCGCCCATGACGAAACAGCTGAAAAGCGTCACTTTGCGCTCGCTGCCAGCACCCGCCATGATGCGCCCGCCGGGCAGAAAGCGGAAATCGCGCAACGCCTCGTGAAAGCGTTCGGCCCAACCGGCGGCGTCGGTTTCGGACGCTGCCAGGGCCCGCGCCACGCGCCACCAACTGTCGTCGAGGGTGCCATCCATGGCCTCGCCATCGGCCCCCTTGAGCCGATATTTCATGTCCCATATCTGATGGGATACCGGGGCGATGGCGATTGTCATGATGCTCTGAGTCTACGGCTGCGCGGGCCTGCCGGTCAATATCTTGTTCCTATTGTGTTCGAACCCTCTCCAACCGTGTCGCCGCCGGCCCGACGCCCGAAAAACCGGTCGGCGTCCAATCCACCGCCTCGGGCCATCAAATGAGTCATTATCAACGCACCTTGGTATAAGCTGCGCCCCGGAGGGGGAGAGAGCCTGGCCCAATGATCGAGATTCGCAACCTGCACAAGGCCTTCGGGTCGGTGAAGGCCGTCAACGGTCTGTCGCTGATGGCCGACGACGGGCGGATAACCGGCCTGATCGGCCCCAACGGCGCCGGCAAGACCACCGCGTTTCGCGCCGTCTATGGCCTGCTCAACCCGGATACCGGCACGGTTCGTGTCGACGGTATCGATGTCGGCGAGGACCGCCTCGGCGCGCAACGCCGGCTTGGCGTGTTGCCGGACGTCCGCGGCCTCTACCTGCGCCTGAGCGGGCGCGAGCACGTGCGCTATTACGGCTCCCTGCAGGGCCTCTCGGGCTCGGATCTCGAGGAACGTATCAAAATTCTGGTGCAGAGATTGGGCATGGAAGAGTTCGCGGATCGCCGCGCCAAAGGCTATTCGCGCGGTCAGGAGCTCAAGGTGGCGCTCGGGCGCGCGCTGGTGCACCGGCCCCACAACCTCATCCTCGACGAGCCCACCAACGGCCTCGACGTGGTCTCCAGCCGCGCCGTGCGCGCCCTGATCACCGAGCTTCGCGACCAGGGCCATTGCGTGCTGCTGTCGAGCCACATCATGGCCGAGGTCTCGGCGCTGTGCGACTACCTGATCATCATGGCGGACGGCGCCGTCATCAGCGAAGGCACGCCCGACGAGTTGCGCCGCCGGTTCACCGCGCACGACCTCGAAGACGTGTTCGTCGCCTCGATCAGCCAGAGCTCGGAGACGGAGGCGTCATGAGCATGGCAAAACCCCGGCGCGGCTTGCGCAATGGCTGGTGGACGCGCATGCAGGTGGTCATGCGCAAGGAGCTCTACGATCACTTCCGCGATCGCCGCAGCTTGGTGCTCGGCCTGTTCTACCCCATGCTCGGGCCGGCGCTGCTGGCCGGCAGTCTCTTTGTCGCCGGTGGCATTCTGACGGACAAGAACCAGCCGGAGTCTCTCGCCATCCCTGCCGCAGGTATCGCGCACGCACCTGAGTTTGCCGCATTCATGGCCGAGCACGACGTGATCCTGGTGCCACCGACCGGTTCATTGACCGAAACGGTCAAGCGCGGCCGAGCCCCGGTGGCGTTCGTGATTCCGCCGCAAGCCCGCGATGGCAAGCCCTTCGCGCTCACGGTCTACGTCGATTTTTCGAATTTGAACAATCTGCGGGTCTCGCAACACATTGCCAACATCATTGCGACTTACAACCATATGCGGGCTGCCAGTCTGGCCCGGGAGGTGGGCCTGCCGGAAGATTTCCTGGTCACGGTTTCGATCGATCAGGTCAGCGTGGCCCGGCCAGCCAGCATCGGCGTTTTTCTCTATAACCTGATGCCGCCACTGATCATGTTCATGGTCTTTCTGGCCGGTGTTCACATATCGGTGGATATGACGGCGGGCGAGCGCGAGCGTGGCTCGCTGGAGCCGCTGCTGATCACGCCGGTCGAGCGCGGCGGCATGCTGCTCGCCAAGGCGCTGGTCGGATTTCTGATGACCGCCATGACCATGGCCATAAACCTAGTGGCATTCCGTGTCTTTCTGGGCATAGCGTCGGGGGCCCACGAACACATGGCGGCACCGCCCGGTCCGATGGTGTTCGTCATCATCTATCTGCTGGCGCTGCCGCTGATGGCG
Source organism: uncultured Rhodospirillaceae bacterium (assembly GCA_964625645.1). GTDB lineage: Bacteria > Pseudomonadota > Alphaproteobacteria > UBA7887 > UBA7887 > UBA7887. Next base: position 2,309 of record CAZVDW010000323.1, on the reverse strand, counting down.
CTGGCGGTGGCGTTGCAAGTGAATATCGCCATCATCTCGCGGTCGATGAAGGAGGCGCAGATTTACCTGGGCCTGCTGCCGCTGGTGCCGGCATTGCCCGGCATGATCCTGGTGTTTTCGCCCATGCGCCCCAGCGAGACGGTGGCCTCGATCCCGCTGCTCGGCCATCTCTCGCTGTTTCACCAGTTGATCGCCGGCGAGCCGGCGGCGGCAACTCAGATTCTGCTGGCCTCGGCCACCTGCCTGGCCCTCTCCGCCTTCATGTTCTGGCGCGCCGCACGCAACTTCCAGAGCGAGAAAATGCTGTTCTCAAGCTGATACCAACGTGCACTGATAGGAACCCATTTGACCGCGCTCAGTCCATGAAGGTGTCTTCGAAGTATTCCCACTCATCGTCGGTCGGCAGCAACACATCGGCACAATCGACGACGAAAAGGCCGTCCGCCAGCACCTTCTCCTCGAAGGCCGCGTCGCCGGCTGTCGCCGCATCGATCTCCGCCGGCGAATAGTTATCGCCGAAAAGCTCCTGCGATTCCTTGCGCTGGGCAAAGCCCCACGCGTCGGGATGGCCCAACGCTGCCGGGATCGCGACATAGTCGGCGCCGCAGCGGGCATAACCGCCGATCTCCTCGGCAACCGCAGCGCCCGATGCCAGACCCATCAAGACAGCAACAACCGTCCGCGCCATGACGCGGGAACCATTCTCAAGCACCTATCCACTCCCACTTATCTTGTTATCTCGCCGTCATATGATAGCGGCTCGCGGCGCACGCAACACTGCTTCGGCATTACCCATGGGAAAGAATTTTTTGCCGCCGCCAAGGAATCGCCGCAATCATGCGTCTAAGGTTACGACATGCGCATGACGGCAGATGACGACACCTTGGCCAGGCAGGCCGGCAAGGGCGACAGGGATGCCTTCGCTGCCTTGCTGGAGCGTCACTACGACCGCATCTACCGGATAGGCCTGCGCCTGCTCAGTGACGCGGACGACGCCGCCGACCTGGCCCAGGAGGTTTGCGTCGGCCTTGCCGGCAAGATGTCGTCCTATCGCGGCGACAGCCGGTTTACCACCTGGCTCTATCGCGTCGTGGTCAACGCCGCGCGCGACGCCATGCGCCGCCAGTCAACGCGCCGCCGTGCCGACGAGGGCTATGCGGATGTCAGCGCCTTGGTCGAGGCCGGCGACGCGGCACGCCAGGGCGAGGTCCGCTGGCTCTATCAGGCCCTCGGCGCCTTGAAAGACGATCTGCGCGAGACCGCCGTTCTGGTCTTGCAGGAGGAGCTCAGCCATGCCGAGACCGGCGCCATCCTCGGCGTCAAGGAATCGACCGTCTCGTGGCGCATGTACGAAGTGCGCGAGACGTTGAAGGGGTTGGCCGAGGCCAGCGAGGAATTTTCGCCATGACAGACGAGCTGAAGAGACTGCAGGAGGCCTTGCAGGCGCCATCGCCGAAGCCGGCGGAAGCGCAGCGAGAGCGCGCCATGGCAGCGGCGATGACAGCCTTCGATAAAAAAAATTCGCCCGCGGCCCAAGGAACGGGTTCCGAGGAACGTCATACGGGACGCATATCGCGTTTCATCAACACCCTGTTCGGGAGACGTTCCATGAGCTTCGCCAACCCCACCTTCCGTTACGCCCTTGCCGGCGGCGCCAGCCTCGCCGTGATCGCCGTCGTGCTCACCAACACCATGATGCTGCAACCGACAACCTTCGATGCCGTCCAAGCGCCGGTCGACGAATTGCAGGTCGGCATGTTGTCGAACGAAGCCAATCAGCCCGCCGTCGCCACCGAGCGTGCGCGCCAGGAACTGGCCGACGCCGATGCGCTTATGCAGCCGTCGGCGCCGGTGCGCCGGGAAATGGCCGAGGCGGATGCCGTGATGGCGCCGCCCGCGCCGGCGCCAGCGCCTGAGTCCGTGATGGCACCGGCGAGCGAGCCGGAGATGATGGTGCGCGAAGCCATCGGCGGCGTCGGGCGCCTCGAGGCGAGGGTAGCCGGCGAGGCAGCAGGATTGATGTCCATGGACGAGGCCATTGACGACTCCTACCGCGACCAGGGCCGCGACCGGTTCGAGGATTTCGAGACCAACCCGATCAACGTGGTCACCGAGTCCCCGGTCTCGACCTTCTCGATCGATGTCGATACGGCAGCTTACGGTTTCATGCGCGCATCGTTGAACCAGGGCGTGCTGCCGCACCAGGATTCGGTGCGCGTGGAAGAGCTGATCAACTACTTCCCCTACGACTATGCCATCCCTGAGGATCGCGAGCGCCCGTTTGCCGCCAGCGTGACGCTGATGCAGAC
>CAZVDW010000322.1:0-2581 GCA_964625645.1 uncultured Rhodospirillaceae bacterium | reverse complement strand
GTAAGCCTGGGCCATGCTCTGGCAGATCACCCTCAGCGTGCCGCGCGAGGCCGCCGATGCTTTCGAGGCGGCGCTGGTTCCGTTCGCGGTCTCACAAACCCTGCGGCCGAGACCGGATGGCACGATATGCATCGAGGCGCTGAGCATGGGCCCGCCCGAGCCGGATGCGCTCGACCAGTCCTTGCGCATCGCCGCCGCCGCCCGCGGAATCGAGACGCCGCCGCCGCACGTCGCGCCCCTGCCGCAACAGGATTGGGTGGCCCTCGGCCTGGCTGGGCTCGAGCCGGTGCGGGCGGGCCGCTTTAGCGTGCGCGGCACGCATCATGCGCCAAGGCCGGGCTCGCTCGACCTCATGGTCGAGGCGGGTCAGGCCTTCGGCACCGGCCATCACGCGAGCACGGCCGGCTGCCTGGAAATGCTTTCGGAGCTGGCGCGGGGGCAGCGCTTTTGCCGCGCCCTCGACATGGGCTGCGGCAGCGGCGTGCTGGCCATGGCCATGGCGCGGCTCTGGCACTGCCATGTGCTCGGCGTCGATATCGACCCACTGGCGGTGGCCACGGCACGGGAGAATGCCGACCTCAACCATCTCGGGCCATGGCTGCGCTTCGTTGCCGGCAATGGCTACGGCGCCCCCGCCGTGGCAGCGGCAGCGCCGTTCGATATCGTCACCGCCAATATCCTGGCCCGGCCGCTGGCGAAGATGGCGCCCGCCCTGGCCCATGTGTTGGCGCCTGGCGGATTCGCCATCCTCGCCGGCCTGCTGGTCAGCCAGGAAGCCACTGTGCTGGCCGCCCATCGGCAGGCCGGGTTGCTGCCGCGCCGGCGTTGGCGGCGCGACGGCTGGTCGGTGCTGGTGTTGCAGGCCATTGGTTAGCTAATCCAGCGACGGACCCGCGCCGCGACACTGTCGATGGCATCGTTGAACGCTTGCGCACGAAGGCGGCGGCCACGCACCATCAGCGCCTGGACCTGATCTGCGGTCAGCCCATCCGGCCCCCTGTCGGGTCGGCGGGCAGCCGGCTCGCGAACTGAATTGAACATTCTTGAACCTCCTTGGTTGGCTGCCCCCGGTCGGCCTTGCCGCGACCATCGCGGCATGTCGCCGGAGACGAGCGTGATTGGAATGACTTCGATGCAGCACATATAAGTCAGGATTACTGACATTTCAATCGTTCGTTTGAATACCTGGCTGCGTTGCTGCCATGCGCCAACTGCAAGGCTTGACGATTCCTGCCTGCTGCCTGTACGCCGCTGGGTAAGGGAAGACACAGGTGGTGGAGACGGATGGCGAGCGGGACAGATAGCTACAGCACACGCCTTGCCCTGCTGCGCGAGAAATTGGCGCGGCGCGGCCTTGACGGTTTTGTCGTGCCGCGCGCCGACGAGCACCAGGGCGAATACGTGCCGCCCTGTGCCGAGCGCCTGGCCTGGCTAACGGGGTTCAGCGGCTCGGCCGGAAGCGCCGTGGTGCTTGCCGAGCGCGCCGCGCTCTTCGTCGACGGCCGCTACACGCTGCAGGGCGCCAGTGAGACCGCGGGCAGCGGTATCGAGGTGGTTCACGTCACCGATAAGGAGCTCGACGACTGGCTTGCCGATGCCTTGGCGCCTGATATGCGTCTCGGCTACGATGCGCGCCTGCACACGGGCGATCGCCGAAAGCGCCTGCAAAAAGCGTGTAGGCGCGCCGCCGCGCACCTCGTCGCCAGCGACGGCAATCCGGTCGATGCCATCTGGCAGGACCGCCCCGAGCCGCCGCTGGCCCCCGTGGTCGCCCACGGCAGCGAATTCGCCGGCCGGTCCGCGGCCGACAAGCGCAGCGCCATCGGCGAGGCCCTGGCGAAGGAGAGCTGCGACGCCGCCGTCATCACGCTTCCCGACTCCGTCGCCTGGCTGCTCAATCTGCGCGGTGGCGATGTGCCCCACGCGCCGCTGCCGCTCGGCTTTGCCATCCTGGCGCGGGACGGCGATGTGGCGCTGTTCATGGACCCGCGCAAGCTTTCGCCCGGGCTCGACCGGCACCTCGGCAACGGCGTCGCGATACAGCCGCCGCAAGCGTTGGGCGGCGCCTTGCGCGCGCTCGGCGAGGCGGGCAAGACGGTGCGCGCCGACCCCGCCACGGCTTCGGCCTGGGTGCTCGACGAGCTGGCCGCCGGCGGTGCCAAGCTCGCCGAAGGCCCCGACCCCTGCATCCGGCCGAAGGCCATCAAGAACGAGACCGAGCTTGCCGGCACGCGCGCCGCGCACCGCCGCGACGGCGTCGCCGTCAGCCGCTTCCTGCATTGGCTGAGCCGCGAGGCGGCAAGCGGCGCGCTGACCGAGATCGCCGCCGCCGACCATCTCGAAGCCTTGCGCCGGGAGGGCGAGCATTTCCGCGACCTGAGCTTTCCCACCATCTCCGGCGCCGCGGCCAATGGCGCCATCGTGCACTACCGGGTGACGCCCGAGAGCGACCGTATCCTTGAGACCGGCTCGCTCTATCTGGTGGATTCCGGCGCGCAATATCTCGACGGCACCACCGACATCACGCGCACCATCGCCATCGGCACCCCCAGCGAGGAGATGCGCGACCGCTTCACCCGCG
>CAZVDW010000321.1:0-1857 GCA_964625645.1 uncultured Rhodospirillaceae bacterium | reverse complement strand
TCCAGCACCGCGAGTTGCCCGGTCATGTCGGGGAGTGCCGAGGCGACCACGGCTTCGTCGGCCGCCTTGCCCTTCATCGGCGCCACCAGGCGCTCCATGACCAGCTTTTCGACCATTACGGGATAGAAATAATCCAGTGCGGCGCTGATCCATTGGTTCATCACGGCGCGCTCGCGGGCAGCGGCCGGCGCCAGCCCGGGGCCCTCGAAGGCGGCGTCCACGTAGCAGCAGATGGCCAGGGTCTCATAAAGCTGGAAGTCGCCATGGCGCAGCGCCGGAATCTTGCCGAAGGGATGAATCGCACGATAGGCGGGGGCGTGGAAATCCACCGGCTCGAGGGTGTATGGCACGCCTTTTTCCTCGCAGGCCATGCGCGCCGTGCGCGTATAGGTGCTGAACGGATTGCCGTAGATTACCAAGTCCGCCATGAGATCTTGAATCCCCCTTAAGCGAAGCCCACCATAGCGCGCAACTCGGCCGGAGTCTTGCCGGCCCTGCGCAAGCTGCGCAAGGTCATGGCGCGATTGCGCTTGGCCAGGCGCACGCCGCTGGCGTCGGTGATCAGGGGATGGTGGTGCCAGGTCGGCGCCGGGATGTCGAGCAGGGCCTGCAGCAGGCGGTGGATGGCGGTGGCGTGGAAGAGGTCGTCGCCGCGGGTGACCAGGGTGACGCCCTGGATGCCGTCATCGACCGTGACCGCGAGGTGATAGCTGGTGGGCACGTCCTTGCGCGCCACCACCACGTCGCCGGCGGCGAGGGCGTCGGCCGCCTGCGGTCCGGCGGCGCGATCGCTCCATTCGAGGGCGCCGGTGATCTTCAGCGCCTGCGCCACATCGAGACGCCAGGCGTGCGGGCGGCCCATCAGAATGCCCTGGTGGCGCGCCTCGTAGGACAGGCCGCGGCAGGTGCCGGGATAGATCACGCCGTCGGGCCCGTGCGGGGCTTCGTCGGCGTGCTTGACCTCGGCCCGGATCTCACGCCGCGAGCAGAAGCAGGGATAGATCACGCCAAGCTCGTCGAGGCGGGTGAGCGCCGCGGCGTAGTCCTCCATGTGCTCGGATTGCCGTCGCACCGGGCTTTCCCAGTCGAGGCCGAGCCAGGCCAGATCCTCGAAGATCGCGGTCTCGAAAGTCTCGCGCGTGCGGCCCTGGTCGATGTCCTCGATGCGCAGCAGGAAGTGGCCGTGCCGCCGCCTGGCCTCGGTCCAGGCGAACAGCGCCGCATAGGCATGGCCGAGATGCATGAAGCCCGTGGGGCTCGGCGCGAAGCGGGTGATGCAGGGCGAAGCGCTTGGCAAAACGGACGGGCTGCTTGGTGTCAGCCCTGCAGGCCGCGCAGAAAGGCGCTGCGCTCCTTGGCCGCGGCCATCAACAGGGCCATGTCGCTGCCGCCGAGCACCATCTGCATGCCCATGGCGACATAGCGTTGCATGAGGTCGGGTGTGTAGACACCGCCCAGCGCCGGAATCTTGCCGTGCTTCTTGCAGGCGGCGATGATGACCTCATAGGCCTCGACCACGCGGTCGTGGCCGACCTCGCCGGGTATGCCCATTTCCATGCAGAGGTCGTTGGTGCCGACCAGCAGGATATCGACCGCCGGGATGGCGGCGATGGCCTCGGCATTGGTCACGGCCAGCGGCGTCTCGACCATCATCGCCACCATGGTGCCGGCATTGACCGCGGCGGTCATCTCGGCGGTCGGCAGCACCGCGAAGTCGAGCTGCGCCATGGTGCCGCCGATGGAGCGCTTGCCGGCCGGCGGATATTTGCAGTAGCTGGCCAGGGTCGCCGCATGTTCCGGCGTGTCGACATGCGGAAAGACGATGCCCATGGCGCCGCCGTCGAGCACGCGGCTGGC
>CAZVDW010000320.1:0-3580 GCA_964625645.1 uncultured Rhodospirillaceae bacterium | reverse complement strand
AAACAGGAAAGAGGCCAGCGGGCGGCCACTCCTTGGGTGTGTGCCTCCGGTCAATACGACGACACAGATCAGCAGCACGGTCAGTGCCAGCACGCCGACGAAAATCAGCTCCAGAATCTCTTGAATCGGAATGCCCATGATTCTTTCCCCCGCATTCACATCCGTTCTGATCAGCCCGTCTTGCCCTCGATCAATTTGATGATGCTCGAGGTGTCGAGGTGACCGTTGCCGGCATTGATGTGCAGGCCGTACAGCGCCGCGGTCAGCGCCCCGAGCGGTGTCGGCGCCTCGGACCTGCGGGCAGCCGCCTGGGCAAGCTTCAAGTCCTTGAGCATCAGCGAGGCCGCGAAGCCCGGCCGGAAGTCGCGGTTGGCCGGCGAGGTCGGCACCGGTCCCGGCACCGGGCACATCTGCTCCAGCACCCACGACGTGCCGGTAGAGCTCGACATCACGTCGAACAGGGTCTGCGCATCAAGCCCCAGGCGCTGGCCCATGACAAAGCTCTCCGACACCGCCACGGTGGCAATGGCGGCGACCATGTTGTTGCAGAGCTTGGCCGCCTGGCCCATGCCGGGCCCGCCGCAATGGAAGAAGCTGCGGCCCATGCCTTCCAGGATCGGCCGGGCGCGGGCGAAGGCATCCGCCGCGCCGCCGCACATGAAGGCCAGCGTGCCCGCCTCCGCGCCTCCCGTGCCGCCGGAGACCGGCGCGTCTAGCATGACCATGCCGGCCTCGGCCGCCGCCGCATGCAGCGCCTGCGCGGTTTCCACGTCTATGGTCGACGAGTCGATAAACAGCGTGCCGGGCGCCGCCGCCGCCATGACGCCCTCGTCGATCAGGGCCTGAGCCACCTCGACGCCGGTCGGCAACATGGTGATGCCGACCTCGGCGCCACGCACCGCCTCGGCGGCCGAGGCCGCCGCCTTGGCACCCGACTGAACCGCGAAGTTCAGTGCCTCTTCGGAAAGATCGAAGACGCTCACCGAGTGCCCGGCGGCGACCAGGTTGCGCACCATCGGCCCGCCCATATGGCCGACGCCGATAAAGCCTATCGTCGTCATGGTTTGGTTCCTATTCGAAGTGAAAGCCCATGCTGCGGCAGTGACAGTACAAGCCGCCGTCCTGGACGATCAGCCAATTGACGCGCCGGTCGCTTTCGTCGTGACGCGAATGGACGCTCCCGGGTGGCGTCAACGCGGTTGCCCAGGGCGACCAGTCCCTGCCCTCGCCAGCGACCACGGAACAGCCGCCCCGGCACCGGCGGATTGACCACGTTGAAGGCATTGCCGGAATCGAAATACCGCGCCCGGCGCGTGTAGGGGGTGTCGGTCATCGTGTAGCTCCTGTTCGCCGCGCACCGTCGGGCGCGGGCGGACGGGTGTCAAGGGGTCGCAGCGATTGGCCTCTCTGGTGAACCCATTTTGTTTCACAGCGGTGGATTTGGGGACATATTAGAACCTTATTGGAGATTATTGTTGACAACTTGGATCATATAGCCTACCGTTGCGCGTAGTTCACGATCGTGTTACTCTTAATCATGCAGGAGATACGCGTGCCAATTCTCACAGGATCGGTCGGCAAGGGCGGCAGCAACTGGATTCATGATGTCGCCGTAGTGCAAGGCGCATTGGCGACACTCACCGGGGCCGATCGCAGGCCCTTTTGGCAGGGGCCGATCGACGGTCGAAAAGGCAAGCCGCTGGAGGATGCCATTGCCGTCTTCCAACACAGCAACCGCATGAACCCGACAGCGCGGCTCAACCAGTCGGGCGCCGAGATCAATCGCATGGAATCGGCCCTGCCGCCGGGGCGCAAGGGCATGCGGGCCGTACGCGGCACGCCCACCTTGTGGCGCTATGCCGGCCAGGCGCCACGCTGGCGTGCCATCGCCAAAGACGCAAAGGACAACGCCCCCTTGCCTCTGCCGGAACGCAAGGCTCTTGGTGAGCTTATCGAAAGGATCGCCCGCAGCACCGGCGTGGCCCTGGTGCCGGAAGATTTCATGATAACCGCCGATGGCCGATTTCGCGTGACCCTAATAGCGCCGGGCATCGAGTGGTATGACACCTATGCCAAGCGCTTCCGCAGGGATCTGCGCACCCCCGATCCGGTTACGCGTGCCATGAACCAGGCCGGGCAAGCCAACGTCCGCTGGCGCCAAGCCAATACCAACGATAGCATTCTCGTTCTGGACGCTCAGATTCCCATTGCAGCACTCAGGGGCGCAAACACGCTTGATTCGAAAGCTCTCCCGATGCTGGGCCTCACGGCGCCCCCCAAAAACCCTCTGGCTGCCGCCTGCCTCGCCGGTTGCGCCCGCTTGATACAGACAGACATGCACAGGACCGGAACAAGCGCGACCGAGTTCGCCACCCTGATAGAAGTCGCCGAGCGCGCGGAACCCGGGTTGTCGGTAACGGTCAACGAAGACCCAGAAAATGGCGAGGCGGACTTTACCGCCGAGGAGTTCGAAGCGGCGTTGACTGCCTTTGTCGGTGAGGCATCTGCATGGGCAGCAACATTGGAGATCGAGGGGGCGGCACGCGATTGGTACGTGAGAACAATTCGGCAAGAAGCTGCTAACCTTCTGGAGCAATACAGATCGGGCCAGATTTCTATTGAAGAGGCAAAAGATGCATCACAATATATGCGTGCTAAATTCTTAGAGGATGCAAGAGCCAGGGGAACCAGCTTTGGAAGGATAATCGCAGAATCGTTAAAAAAAGAAGTTCCGCACGTTTCATACTACGAGGACAAGTACGCGTTAAAGCAATTTGGAAAGGAGTTCTCGGAACTTTCGTACCAAGAGAAGGTGACAATTTGGGAAATAATTGTCGATAAATCTGGCGTGGCCAACGAGGTCGTTACTGAAAGGGCTCATCTCGCAAGGACTGTCGCACGTGGATTATTTATCATGTCCTTTGCCATCGCTACGCTGGAAGTTCTTACGGCTGAAAATCGCGCCCAGGAAGCCGCAAGGCAATCCAGTATCATGGCTGGCGGAGCAGCGGGCAGCTTGGTTGGCGGCATTGCTGGCTCTGCCGTCGCATCCGGCGCAATTGCCGGCTTGGGCTGCGGACCGTTCGCACCCATATGCGCCACTGCCGGTGTCGTGATTGGGGGGATATTGGGCGCATTTGGGGCTGAGTTCATTTTTGATGAGCTGTCGGAATGATGCTACCCCCAGCAAACTGAATTGTTCCGCTTAGTACCCGCGCCATCATGAAGAGCACACATGACTTCGCGATCGAATCATTTGGCAAGATTGCCGAGAACGGGCGGCGTAAATGCACCGAAACACATAGAGTTCCGGACGTGCCACCGCTCGGCAAACACCTAAGACGACTTGTCATGTCTGAAATGGAAGACTGGATGAGCCCGCTCCTATACAAGGGGAAATATGTCCCTTACTTACCAATTTTGGGGATGAGAATTGTTGGTGCGCTTGAGACCAAATCGGGTTTCTTCTTGATTGTTGATAATGCGGCAATTGAGAAGAAACTCATAGAGTTGGTTGGTGCAAAAAAAATGTTGCCGAACAACCAAATAACGATTCTAAAAAATACAAACGGACATTGCG
>CAZVDW010000319.1:0-5762 GCA_964625645.1 uncultured Rhodospirillaceae bacterium | reverse complement strand
GGCGACGACCGCGTTTACGGCCTGGCGGCGGTGGCGGCGCTGTCTGGCGCTTTCATCGCGGCCTGCGTCAAGCTACTCATCAAACAGCTCGCGGTGAGCGAGCGGCCGATCACCATCCTGGCCTATTTCGGCGTCGTCTCGACACTGCTGTCGGCGCTGCCGGCGCTCTACGTCTGGCGCCCGCCGACCGTGGTCGAGCTGCTGCTGCTGTCCCTTGTCGGCGGCCTCGGCGTGATCGCCCAGGCCTTCACCATCCGCGCCCTCGGCAGCGGCGAGGCGAGCGCGGTGATGCCCTTCGACTACGTCCGCCTGCTCTTCGCCACCGCCTTCGGCTTCAGCCTGTTCGGCGACCTGCCGGGGATGTGGACCCTGGCCGGCGCCGCCGTGATCGTCGCCAGCACCCTGTTCCTGGCCCGGGTGGAGCTGCGCGAGAGCTGATGGCGCTCTGCCGCGAGTGATACCAAGGCTCAGAACTTGGTGTTGAAATCCACCCGGAAGCGCTTGCCGTCCTGGGTGCTGGTGATGGCATCGACGATATAGAGCCGGGCGACGAGGTTGGTCTTGCCGGAGATCGCGAAGGCCAGGCGGAGCTCGTGACCGCGCAGATTGCTGGAATCGGTCTGGTTCGCCGAGCCCCAACGCACCCAGTCATCCTGGGCGTAGGAGGCGTTGACCGCCAGGGTCTCGATGCGGGCAAAGTAATAGCCGGCGAGCCAGTCACCCCAGGCCTTCAGCTGGCCGATCTTGGCCGACAGCATGAAGCCGTCGCGCTCGTTGCGGTTGGCCACGGTGAAGGCGTTGCCATCGGTGGCCGAATAGCTCTCGAAATTGTGCATGTAGTCGGCGCCGAGTGTGATCGGCAGGTCCATCGCCGAGAACTTGGCCTGCAGGCTGATCACGCCGATCCCGTAGTCCCTGGCACCGTTGCCGTTGCGCAGGTTGACCGCGCCGGCGCGCCCGTTCATGTCAAAATAGCCGGCCGCGGCGTTCAGCTTCACGCCTTCGCTGACCTCGCCGGAATATTTCAGTTGGCCGGCTATCATGTGGCCGAGCTGGTGCGACATCATGCCGTCGGGCAGCGCGAAGAGGCCGGCGGTGGCCGACAGCTTGCCGACACCGATATCGAAGCCGCCGCCGACGGCACCGCCGAGCAGGGTGACATCGTCATCCCAGAAATGCTCGTTCTGCTTCCAGAACGGAAAGCCGTTGCGGCCACCCCAGGCCCACACCGGGTCGAGGCTGACCTTGGCGAAATACTTGTCGAGAACGCCACTGCGCTGACCATGGCCGTCGCCCGAAAAGTCGCGGACCGTCGCATGCGGTGACTGCTGCGAGCGCAGATTGCCGCTACGCGCGCGCATGCCGAACTGGAGCTCGTCGATGGGCTTGTACTTGAAGCCGAAGCGGGCCCTGATGCGCGCCCTGGTGCGGTCGGTGCGCATGGCGCCGCTGGCGCGCTGGGAATCCCAATCGGCTTCCATACGGGCGCGGAAGTCGCCATAGATCTTGAGCGGCCCACCCTCGACCAGTTCGATGTCGGCGCTTGCCGGGACGACGCCGGCCAGCGAGACAGACGCCGCCAGGAAACCAACAATCAATAGCTTCCCATTCTTACGCATGCGCGTCGTTCGACCCTCGGTGAGTACGCTCTCTTGCTTCGATTCGATCATGACACCTCTGCCTCTTCTATCGGAATAATTCATCTACAGCCATCCAACTCGCACACCATTTTCTTTCTCGCACCAAGCACGTCCCGAAAAGGAGGGACCTAACTTGGATCAGCTTCCCGCCGCTTCCGCCTGCGACTGTTGTAGCTCTGTCTGCTCAAGGCCGGATGCCATAAGATAGCTCGCCACCTTCTCCGCCGTGATGGCCGCCCGCTCCAGGCAGGCCACCACCGAAACGCCCTCGAAGTAGTTGCCGCTCAGGAACATCCCGGGATGCGCCGCCAGCGCTTCCTGAAGCTCGCCGAGGCGGCTGCCATGACCCAATTCGAGCTGTGGGATGCCGCGCGGCCATTGCCGTACGCGCGCGATGGTGGGTGGACCCTCGGCGCCGACGAGGTCGCGCAGCTCGCTGCTGACCAGATCGATCAATTCGCCCCGCGGCAAGACTGCCGCATGCGGTGCCCGGCGGCCACCGACATAGGCCGCAAGCGCCACCTGCCCGTCCGGCGCCCGCTGCGCGAACATGGTGGAGCAGAACAGCACGCCGGAAACCAGGCGGCCCTCGCCGCTCGGCGTCAAATAGCCAAGGCCGTCAAGCGGATGCGAGACCCGCCGCCGCGGATAGCCCAGGAATACCACCGCCAGCGGCGGCGCGGCGATGCCCGCCAAAGCCTCGCACGCCACCGGTTGCAGGGGTTCGACAAGGCCGGCCGCGACGTGAGGCTGCGTGGCGACGACCACGGCACCGGCATCGATGGTGCCATGCCCCGCCGTCTCGATGCGCCAGCGCCGTCCGGCCTGGCGCAGGCGACGAACGGCGACCCCGGTGTGCAAGACCGGCCCCAGGCGCGCCGCCAGCGCTGCCGGCAAGGCGCCGACGCCGTCGCGCCACGAAAACAGCCGCCGCCCAGGCATCGACCGCGCCGCCAGGCGCGCCTTCGCGGCGGCGACCAGGATCGAGCCGTGCTTGGCCTCCATCTTCGCCAGGCGCGGGAATGCCGCCTGGAGAGAGAGAGAGCCGGCAGCGCCGGCAAACAAGCCGCCGACCAGGGGATCGACCAGGCGTTCGGCGAATTCGCGACCGAAGCGGCGGCCGAAGAACGCGGCGACGCTTTCCTCGCCGCCCGCGCCTCTGGCCGCGATCAATGGCTCGGCCAGCATGCGCGCCTTGCCGGCCAGCGAAAGATAATCCGACGTGAAGAGCCCGAGCGGGTGCACGCTGATGCCGCGCAGGCTGCCGTCGCGAACCAGGTATCGGCGCCGAACAGCGTCACCGAGATCGCAGCGCCTGGCCTCGAGGCCAAGCTTGCGCGAGGTCGCCAGCGCCACCGCCGAGCCGGCATTGAGCGAGCTCGGACCGTGCTCCATGAGGAAGCCGTCGAGGCGCTCGGACATGGCATTGCCGCCGGCACGGACCTGGCGCTCGAGCAGCGCGACGCGCAGGCCCTTTTCGCTCAGCGCCCGCGCCGTCGCGAGACCCGAGATGCCGCCGCCGACGATGGCTACATCGACGCTCATGGCCCCCCCGGTCGCCGCCACGGCGGCGCGTCGCCGAAACGACGCTTGGCCAGCTCGCTAAGATGCTCGGCTGTTACTTCGGCCTCACCGAGCGAGCGCGCGTGAGCCTCGGCCCGCTGGCGCGCGAAGCGGCGCACGAAGGACGGCACGTGACCGAGCCGGGTCTGGGCCTCGTCGCTCCAGCGCAAGCTGTCGCCGCGATCCGGCAATGGCTCGATCACCGCTTGGCCACCGGGCTGATGGTTGCAGAGAAAATCCTCGCCCATCAGCCTGCCGTCGCGGGCCAGGGGCCGCGCCCGGCAGCCGCCGCAGAGCTTGGCATATTCGCAGGAACCGCAACGCCCTTCGAGCGCGGGCTTGCGCAGCGCCTCGAACATCGGCGCCTCTGCCCAGAGCTCGGCGAATGGTTGCGCCCGCAGCGAGCCGACGCTTTCTTCCATGTAGGGGCAGGCCGTCAGCTCGCCTTCGGGCGTGACGCGGCAATAGCGCCTGCCGGCAAGACAGCCGCCGGCCTCGTAGCCGTCGATCAAGGTGATCGGCAGCGGCGGCGTCATGGCCATGGCCAGGCGCTTGAAGTGCGGCGCGCAGCGGGCCCGCACCAGCATCTCGCTCTCGTCGCGCGCGGCCTCGGCGACGCGCCGCAACACGTCCTCATAGGTGGCGCTGCCGATATTGCTCATGCCGGCGCCGCGGCCGGTGCAGACAAGAAAGAAGACGTTGAGCACGGCCGCGCCGGCCGAACGCGCGAAGGCGACCATGTCCTCGAGCTCGGCGGCGTTGTCGTCGGTGACCGAGAAATGCAGCTGGAACATGAAGCCCGCGCGGCGGCAAGCGTCGATGCCGGCCAGCGTTTTCTCCCAGGCGCCAGGCGCACCGCGGAAGGCGTCGTGCTTCGCCGGGTCGAGCGAATCGAGGCTGATGCCGACGGCGCTGACCCCGGCTTCCTGCAACGCCGCGACGCGCGCATCGTCGAGCACCGCGGTCACTTCGCCGCTGGACAGCTCCTCGGACCCACCGTCAAGGCGGGTGCCGGCATCGAGATAGCAGTGCTCGCAACGCAGATTGCAGCGCCGCGTCAGATTGAAGGCGACCAGGAAGGGCGGCGCCGTGTCAGCCATCCCCGTCCATTCCCAAACGATGCCCGCCGTCGCCCATGGTGTTCTCCATGACGCGGCGCGATTCGGCCAGGCCCTCTTCGACGGCTTCGAGCGTGACCTCGGCGAGGCCGGCATCGCGGACATTCACCTCGATGCGCCGCTTGGCCGAGCCGCGCACCATCTCGGGCACGCGAGCGAGGCGTGCCAGCGCCGCCGCCGTCCAGGTCATCGACAACACGCCGTCGTCCTCGAGGAAGGGCTGCACATGCCCTGCCTCGACCGTCTTCGCATCATCACGACGGGCCCGCTTTTCGGCCCGCAGGCGCACGGTGGCGGCGAGCGAGGTGTCGGCCACGCCGCCGAGCAGCCGCGTCGCCTCAGCCGACCATTCGAGCGTTTCCTCGGCAGCCATGCCGCCGCCGCGCTCGGGGCAGAAGCGCTGCGTCGCCTCCTCCATCAGACCCGAGGTGACCACCGTGTGGCCGCTCTCCTGGGCGAAGCGGACGATCGCCAGGCGCACCATCTGCCGCGGCCCCTCGGGCACGCGCTCGAGGCTGCGCTCGGCCTCGTCTGTCCAGGTGATGGTCTCGCGCGCCACCGCGTCGGCCGGCGGCGTATAGGTGGCTTGGCCGAGCCAGACGTGGCACGGTGCAGTGCGCAGCAGGTTCTCGGCATTGCCGCCGATATCGAGATCGGCATCGGCGTGGATGCCGGTCTTGCCGATCAGCAGCAGGCTGGCGCCGACGGCTTCGAGATATTTGCCGACCGCCTGGTAGGGCTTGCCGTCGAGCAGCTTGCAGGTCAGCGCGGCGTCCTCGTCCTTGGCGATGCCGGCGGCGATGTCTAGGTGCGACTGGTAGATCTTGGCGATGCCGTCGTCGATGATCTCCTCGTGCAGCGCCTCCTGCTCCTTGAAGCGGAAGGTCTTGCCTGCCTCCTCGGAGAGCACGCCGGAGATCTTGTTGAAGGCGACATAGTGGAAGTAGGGGTCGTAGGCGGCGACGGCGTGGACAGGGGCGCCGAGCTCGCGGCCCATGCGCAAGGCCGTCTTCAGCGCCGCGAAAGCGCGCGGCGAGCCATCCAGCGCAACCACGAGCGGGCCGTCGCCGATCGCGCGGTCGGCCTCGCGGATGACCAGCGCGTCGATCTCGCAGCGTCGGACGACGCGCTCGCAGACCGTGCCGATCAGCGCGCCCGGCACCGCGCCAAGGCCCAGCGCACCCAGTGCCAGCAGGTCGAAGTCGCCGCTGTTGGCAGCTTCGACGATGCGGCGGTAGTTCTTGCCCTCGGGACTGAGGCGGCGATAGGGCACCTGGGCCGCGGCGCAGGCCTCGGCGGCGCTGTCGTGATAGCTGTCGCTGATCACGTCGAGGCCGCGCGTGATCAGGTCGTCGTGGACCACGCGCTGGCGTTCCATCTCCTCTTCCTGGCGGTAGCGCTCGGGCAGGCCGCCTTCCATCTGGCGGAAACGCCGGTCGTG
>CAZVDW010000318.1:0-5905 GCA_964625645.1 uncultured Rhodospirillaceae bacterium | reverse complement strand
CCGGTTGCGCGCGTATAATCGGTCCGGAGCGATCGATGGGGGTGGTGTTTGTTTGGCGAGATACTGAACCGCTTCGCGAGGTCGGACAGCGGTGTCACTGCGATCGAATACGGGATCATCGCGGCCGGCATCGCGATCGTGCTTATCGCGGTCATCTCCAGCCTTGGCATCGAGTTGCGGGACGTTTTTCAAACCGTGGCCGATAGCCTCGACATCACTGGCGGCGGCAGGGGCGAAGGCGAGGGCGGTGGCCGCGGCAGCGGCGAAGGCGGGGCTGGGCTATAGCAGCGATATGCCGACCATGTGCGAGGATGCCGCGTGACCGGAGCGCGTACGCCCCCGGGCAGGGATCCCAGCCGCTTAGTCCTGGTCCAAGGCCCCGGCGAGTACGACTTCGTGCCGGTGCCCGAAAAATGAGGCTCGGCTTCGCACTGGTTGTGTGATAACTTTAAGAGGTATTGATGCGAGTAATCGAGCATGGCTCTTCAAGCACCAAAGATAAGCAACCCGCTTACCTTGATCGCGGTCTTCGTGAGCCTCGCGGAGGTTTCCGGCACGATCGTGTTGCCGTCTTTGGCCGAGCCGGTGCAGTCGACATTCGTTTGGTTCGTCATGGGGCTGCCGATCGTCGTGGTGGCGGCGTTCTTCGCCACGCTGAACTTCAATACGCGTGTTCTCTATGCGCCGAGCGACTACAGCGACGAAGAGAACTTCATGCGGACGTTGATCAGGAAGCCGAAAATCGACGAATCCTATGTCCCGCGGGCGTCGAACAGCACGATCCTGCGCGACTTCTGGAGACCTGGCGGAGAGGTCGACGCGACGAACGAGAAGTGGCTTCGTGGCTGGATGGCGCAAAACGGGCAGGCAGAAACACCGCTCGGCGTGTTTCTGTCGAGCAACGAATTTGCTAAGCTTCGCGAGAAGGCCATAGGCGACTTGCCGCAGACTTGAGAGGCGGAGATATCTCGATGGACAAGACGCGACAATATGTTTTGCGGGATGTGCCCGAAGAAGACGTCAAGACCGTCCGTGCGGACTTCGAGACCGAGGGCGGCAGGACCACCTTGGTGCGCCAGTCGGACGGCAAATGGACGGTGCTGGCGGAATTCGACGAGGACGCCGCCTGACCGCAGCGCTCTAGCGAGTCACCGCAGGCACTCCCGCCACAGATCAGATAAGCGAGTACCAGGTTCCACGGCCTGCACCGTGCCGGGTGAGGTGGCCGCCGAGGGTGAGCGCCTTGATGTGATCCTTGATCGTGTTGCGGCTGGCGCCCGTAGCCTTCGCCGCTTCGGAGACCGTGACGCGTCCGCGCTCGCGGGTCAGTTCCAGAATGTGCACCGAGAGCTCCGGCATATCACCGAGGACAATCCGCTCCCGCGCGATTTTCTTCTCCAGGCGCCGCTTTTGCGCCTGCAGCGCTTTGAGGAAATGGCTGGCCCAGGGTTGCCAGTCCGGCGCGTCGCTGCGGATCGTGCCCTGGGTTTGGCGCAGCGCGCGATAGTAGTCCTCTTTGCTTTGCTCGATGACGCTTTGGGTTCGGTTCCGGGTTCGGTTCCGGGCACCAATTTCCGCATTTTTGTGTTTGATTTCAATGCGTTAAAATTACAGTACGCTCGTCATCCCGCGCGATCTTCGGCTACACGGAAACCAAGTCTCTCTGCCCTCGCTGCCACATGGCCTCTTGTTGTTTAGATGCGGGAGCGAGAGAGCTGGGGACTTGGCAAGCGCGCAGCGCTTAAGAAAATAATGCGGCGACGGCCTTTGGCGATTGCCAACGAAACGCCGAACATGAATTATAAGATATTGATAAATAAAAGTTATATCCGAAAATTAGTGTCCGGAACCGATCAATTCCGGAACCGATCAATTCGACGCGGATGCCGCCTGACCGGAGCGCGTTGGCTCCGGCCAGCGGCCATTGCAGCTAGTTCTTGGTCTTGTCGACCAGCTTGTTCTCGGCGATCCAGGGCATCATGGCGCGCAGCTTTTCGCCGACCTCCTCGATCTGGTGCTCGCCCGAGCGGCGGCGCAATGCCTTGAAGCTGGGCTGGTTGGCGCTGCATTCGAGCATCCAGTCGCGCGTGAAGCGGCCCGACTGGATGTCGGCCAGCACGCGCTTCATCTCGGCCCGCACGGTGTCGTTGATGATGCGCGGGCCGCTGACATAGTCGCCATATTCGGCGGTGTTGGAGATCGAGTAGCGCATGTTGGCGATGCCGCCTTCGTAGATCAGGTCGACGATCAGCTTGACCTCGTGCAGGCACTCGAAATAGGCCATCTCGGGCGCATAGCCCGCCTCGACCAGGGTCTCGAAGCCGGCGGTGATCAGCGAGGTCATGCCGCCGCAGAGCACCACCTGCTCGCCGAAGAGGTCGGTCTCGCACTCTTCCTGGAAGGTGGTCTCGATGACGCCGGCGCGGCCGCCGCCGATGGCCGAGGCGTAGGACAGCGCGATCTCGAGCGCGTTGCCGGAGGAGTCTTGCTCCACGGCGACCAGGGTCGGCACGCCGCCGCCGCGGACATATTCGGAGCGCACCGTGTGGCCGGGGCCCTTGGGCGCGATCATGAAGATGTCGAGATCCTCGCGCGGCTCGATGAGCTTGAAGTGGATGTTGAGGCCGTGCGCGAAAGCCAGCGCCGCGCCCTGCTTCATGTTGCCGTGCAGCTCGTCGCGGTAGATCTGGCCCTGCAATTCGTCGGGCGTCGCCATCATCATGACATCGGCCAGGGCGGCCGCTTCCGGCACGCTCATGACCTTGAAGCCGGCGGCTTCCGCCTTGGCGGCGGAGGCCGAGCCCGGGCGCAGGGCGATGATCACATTCTCGACGCCGGAATCGCGCATATTGGCGGCGTGGGCATGGCCCTGGCTGCCGTAACCGATGACCACGACTTGCCGCGACTTGATCAGATTCACATCCGCATCGCGATCGTAATAGACACGCATTGTCGTCTTCCCTTCGACTGCTATTGGCACCCTGGGCCGGGCCCGGCGCCGGTTTCGCTAAAGCTAATTGAGGCCGCCGGGCCCGCGGGCGATCGCCGCGGCGCCGGTTCGCGAGACCTCGGCCAGGCCGAGCGGCTTCATCAGGGCGATGAAGGCATCGATCTTGTCGGTCGAGCCGGTGATCTCGAATACGAAGGACTCGGTGGTGCTGTCGACCACGCGGGCGCGGAAAATGTCCGCCGTGCGCAGGCTCTCGACACGGGTCTCGCCGGTGCCCACCACCTTGACCAGGGCCAGCTCGCGCGCCACATGCGGCCCTTCGGCCGTCAGGTCGGTGACGGAATGGACCGGCACCAGGCGGGCGAGCTGGGCCTTGATCTGCTCGATCACCATCGGCGTGCCGGAGGTCACCAGGGTGATCCGCGAGCGGCTCTCCTCCGGGTCCACCTCGGCCACGGTCAGGCTCTCGATATTGTAGCCGCGCCCGGAAAACAGACCGACGACGCGCGCCAGCACGCCGAACTCGTTGTCGACGATGCAGGCAATGATATGGGTTTCGACCGTGTCGCTCACTGCACTCGTTTCCCTCGCGTGAAAGCGGCGCGCACTGTAGCGATATGCCTTCGATTGTAAATGGCTTTGCCATGCGCCCGGCCTTGGCGTGACCGGCAATTCGTGGGAGGCTGGACCATGACCAAATCCCTCATTCTCGCGCTCGCCCTGTTCGTGCTCGCCGCCGTTGGCGCCGCAGAGGCCGAGGACGCGTCGCCCAGCCCGGCCGAGATGCTGGCCCAGGCCCGCAATATGACCACGCTGCAGCTCTTCGACACAGGCGATATCGAAGCCACGCTGATGGCGGCGCGCGAAGCCGAGCGGGCCAATGCCGTGGCGCTCAGCGATGGCCACGAGCAGACCGCGGCGGCGCGCTTCAATCTTGCCATGGTGCTGTCGCTGACCGGCGCCTACGAGGAAGCGGAGCTGCTTCACGAGCGCGCGCTCGCCGCCCGGCGAGCCTTGCCTGGCGCGGAGGAGTTGGTAGCCGACAGTCTGCTCGCCCTTGGCCAGATGAACCGCAACCGCGGCCACTACGGCGATGCCGAGGCACAGATCCGCGAGGCCTTGGCCCTGCGGGAGGTTTTGCACGAGACCAACAGCTTTGCCGTCGCCCAGGCCCATGACGAGCTGTCGCGGCTCTACCGTGTCCAGGACCGTTTTGCCGAGGCCGAGGAGCACCAGCTTGTGGCGCTGCGCGCCTTCGAGGTCAATCTCGGCCCGAGCCACCCGCTGGTCGCGGATCGCCTGCGCGAGCTGGGCCTGATCCACCATAACGCGCGCGCCTACGACAAAGCCGAATCCTACTATCTGCGCACCTTCTACATCGTCGAGGCCGCCTATGGGCCGGAGTCGGTTCCGACCGCGCGGGCGCTCGGCAATCTGGCGGCGCTCTACCACGACAAGCAGGATATCGAGCGCGCGCGCATCTATTACGACCGCAGTCTGGTGGCCAAGCGCGCGGCGCTCGGCGAGGGCCATCCCGAAGTCGGCGTGACCTTGCGCGATCTCGGGCGCCTGGAATTCGAGGCGGGCAATCGCGATGCGGCGGAGGAGCTGCTCAACCAGGCCGTGGCGCTGTTCGAGACGGCCATGGGGCCGGAAACCCGGGCGGTGGCCGGAACCCTGGGCAGGCTGGCGGAGCTCTACATCGCCGATTCCCGCCTGGCCGAGGCCGAGGATTTGTTGACGCGCGCGCTGGCGATCTGGGAAAGCGCGCTCGACCCGCGGCACCCGGCGGTGGCGCGGGCACTGTCCAGCCTGGCCATGGTGCATATGCGCCAGGACAGGGTCAGCGAGGCGGCAGCCTTGCAGGCGCGCGCGGCGAAGATCCTGGAGGATGCGCTGGGAACCGAGCACGCCGATGTCGCCACCGCCCTGGCCAATCTCGCGGCGGCGCGGCAGAGTGAAGGCAAAAGCGAGGAGGCGCGTGCGCTCTATACGCGCGCACTTGCCATACGCGAGGCGGTCCTGCCGCCGGATCATGCCCTGATCGGCGTCGCCCGTGATGCGCTGGCGGCGCTGAATGACAATGAAAACGAGGGAGGAGACAAATGAAGCTTTACATGCACCCTGTGTCCACCACATCCCGGCCGATCGTGTTGTTCATGGCTGACCATGGCATCGAAGCAGAGAACGTCGTGGTCGACCTGATGACCGGCGAGCACATGGGCGAGGCCTTTGGCGAGGTCAATCCCAATCACCTTGTGCCGGTGCTCGAGGATGGCGATTTCCGTCTCACGGAAAGCTCGGCGATCCTCAAATATCTCGCCGATACCGTCGCAACGCCGGCCTATCCGAAAGACCTGCGGGCCCGTGCCAAGGTCAACGCCATGATGGATTGGCTCAATGCCGACTTCTATCGCGACTGGGGCTATGGCTTGGTCTATCCGCAGATTTTCCCCCACCACAAGCGCCAAAGCGACGAGGCGCAGACCGCCACCATGGACTGGGCACGCGAGCGCTCGCGCAGTCGCCTGGATATTCTCGACAAGCGCTGGATCGGCCCCGACCAGGCCTATCTCTGCGGCGACGAGGTCACCATCGCCGACTATTTCGGCATGGGCATCTTCTCGCTCGGCGAGGTGGTGCGCTGCGACCTGTCGGCCTATGCCAATATCAACCGTTGGATCGGCAATATGAAGGGCCGGGCGAACTGGAGCACGGTGAACGAGACGTTCTACGGTTTCGTCGGCTCGGTAGAGTCCCAGCCCTATACGGGGCTTTAGAGGGGCGCGGGCGCGGCGACGCCAAGCTCGGCCAGGGTGGCGCCGATACGCTGCCAGACGGCGTCGTCGACGGGGATGCCGCTTGCCTTGCGCTCGGCACGGTTGGCGGCCTCGAAGTCGCCGGGCATCTGCACGGCTGCCGCGCCGTCGGCCACCGGGCTGTCGTGCAGGTAGG
>CAZVDW010000317.1:0-1839 GCA_964625645.1 uncultured Rhodospirillaceae bacterium | reverse complement strand
TGGTCGAGCCACGGCAACTCGAAGTTCTGATGGCTGCTGAGGAGAGCGAGCGCGATTACCTCGCCAGCCTCGCCGCGACAGTGCGCGAGAACGGAGTGGCGGCATGACCACCCGTCGCCAGGCATCCGGCCGTTTCGCGATGGTGCCGGCTCGTGCGGTTGACGATAGTCGTCTGGGCCGCTCGGCGTTCTTCGTGCTGGGTGTGCTGGCCACCTATGGCGACCGGGACGGCTGGTGCTGGCCCTCGCTGGCGACGCTGGCGAAGCGTATCGGCGTATCGCGGCAGGCGGTGTCTCGCCAGCTCACGGGGCTTGAGCGACTTGGCTACGTCGAAACCAAGCACCGGACCCATGCGTCGGGCGGAACCGCCAGCAACGTCTACCGCATCATCCACGATGCCGATCTGGGCTCTGAAAACGACCGCAACGACGACTGCGAAAAGGCCGACGAGGGGGGGCAACCTGATGTTGCAGGGGGTCAACGTGGCGTTGATGGGGGGGTAACCTCTGAGGTTGACCACATACTTAAGAACAAACCAAATGAACTGAAACCCATACCCTCCGTGGTGGACCACCAGTTTGAAACTTTCTGGAGGTCCTATCCACCTAGGCGGCCACATCAGAATCCGAAGAAGCCCGCTCGTCAGAAATTCGACGCAGCTCTGAAGCGCGGCGTCCGCTTTGCCGATATCCAGCGCGGTGTGGAAAACTTCGCGCGCTACGTCGAGCAAGAACACACCGATCCCAAGTACGTCCCACAAGCCAAGACCTGGCTCCACCAAGAGCGTTGGGCGGATCATCAGGAAGCGCCTGAGCCGGCCAAGGCCGCAGACGGGGGCTGGCTATGACCGACCTCGTCACCGCGCTCGCCGACCACGGTATTCGCCTGCGCAGCTACGACACCGGCGAGCACCGCACGACGTGCCCGGAATGCAGCGCGACACGGAAGAAGAAATCCGATCCGTGCCTCGCGGTGAAGATCGACGACGACGGCGGTGCCACCTGGCACTGCCACCATTGCGAGGCCACCGGCAATGTCGCGAGCGAGCGGCAGCGTGAGGCGGCTAAGGCTGTGGCGCGGCCCCGAAAGGCCCAACGCGCGAACATGCCGGCTGTCGCGACCGAGCTGCCGGCAAAGGTCGTGCAGTGGTTCGCCGATCGCGGCATCGCCCAAGCGACCCTGGCGCGGAATCGCATCGGCTATGGTCCGGCCTATATCCCCGGCGCCGGTGGTGAGGTTCCCGCCATCCAATTTCCGTTCCTGCGGGGCGGTGAAGTCGTGAACGTCAAGTTCCGCGACGGGCAGAAGAATTTCGCCCAGGTGAAGGACGCTGAGAAAATCTTCTTCGGCCTCGACGACATTGCGGGCGCGGAGACGGTGATCATCGTCGAGGGCGAGTTGGACAAGTTGGCCCTTGAGGAAGCCGGCTACATCAACGTCATCAGCGTGCCCGATGGTGCACCGAGCAAGCTCAAAGACGGCACTATCGATCCGGAGGACGATAAGAAATTCGCCTTCGTGTGGAACTGCAAGGACGAGTTGGCCGGCGCCACCAAGATCATTCTGGCTTGCGACGCCGACGAGCCCGGCCGGGTGCTGACCGAGGAACTTGCCCGTCGTTTGGGTCGTGAGCGCTGCTGGCGCGTGACGTGGCCCACGGCAGGGGATGCGCCGCGCAAGGACGCCAACGAGGTGTTGGTCGAGGACGGACCCGAGGTGGTGCGCGAGTGCATCGAGGCGGCGCAGCCTTATCCGATCCGCAGCCTGCACGATCTTGGCGCCTTCGAGAGCGAGACCCTGGCGCTGTTCGAGCATGGAGCGAAGCGCGCCTTCTCCACC
>CAZVDW010000316.1:0-10901 GCA_964625645.1 uncultured Rhodospirillaceae bacterium | reverse complement strand
CCACCTCGGTCTTGCCGACGCCGGTGGGCCCGGAAAAGAGATAGTTGCCGATCGGCTTCTCGGGCTCGCGCAGGCCCGCGCGCGACAGCTTGATGGCGCTGGTCAGTGCCTCGATGGCCGGATCCTGTCCGAACACCACGGTCTTCAGATTGGTGCCCAGCGATCCCATCATCTGCTTGTCGTCGCGGCTGACGCTCTTCGGCGGGATGCGCGCGATCTTGGCGACGATGCGCTCGATCTCGTCGGTGTCGATGATCTTCTTGCGGTCTTCCTCGGATAGCAGCGCCTGGGCGGCACCAACCTCGTCGATAACATCGATCGCCTTGTCCGGCAGCTTGCGGTCGCCGATGTAGCGCGACGAAAGCTCGACCGCGGCTTTCAGCGCCTCGGGCGTGTATTCGACGCGGTGATATTCCTCGTAATACGGCTTGAGGCCGCCGAGAATCTCGATGGCGTCCTCGACGCTCGGCTCGTTGACGTCGATCTTCTGGAAGCGGCGCACCAGGGCCCGGTCCTTCTCGAAATAGTTCCGGTACTCCTTGTAGGTGGTCGAGCCCATGCAGCGCAGCGTGCCGCTTTGCAGCGCCGGCTTGAGCAGGTTCGAGGCATCCATGGCGCCGCCCGACGTGGCGCCGGCGCCGATCACGGTATGGATCTCATCGACGAAGAGGATGGCGCCATCATAGTTCTCGAGCTCGGAGAGCACCGCCTTGACGCGCTCCTCGAAGTCGCCGCGATAGCGCGTTCCGGCGAGCAGCGCGCCCATGTCGAGGGCAAAGATGGTGGCATCACCGAGCACTTGCGGCACTTCGGATTCGACAATGCGCTTGGCCAGCCCTTCCGCGATGGCGGTCTTGCCGACACCCGGATCGCCGACGAACAGGGGATTGTTCTTGGTGCGCCGGCAGAGCACCTGAATGGCGCGCTCGACCTCGTCATGACGCCCGATCAACGGGTCGACGCGGCCATCGGCCGCCTTTTCATTGAGATTGACGCAATAGGCATCGAGCGCCTCGGTGCCCTGCTTGACGACCTTTTCGCCCTCGCCCTCGTCTTCTTCGTCCTCGGCGCCGCTCGGCGTGCGCGATTCGGAGGCCCCGGCCGCCTTGGCAATGCCGTGGCTGATATAGCTCACGGCGTCGTGCCTGGTCATATCCTGCTCGTGCAGGAAGTAGACGACATGGGATTCGCGTTCCGAGAAAATGGCGACAAGGACGTTGGCACCGGTCACTTCTTCGCGACCGGACATCTGCACGTGGTGCACGGCACGCTGAACCACACGCTGGAAGCTCGGCGTCGGCTTGGCGTCCGTCACCGCCTGGTCGACCATCAGACCGCCCAACTCTTCGTCGAGAAAGGCTTCCAGAGCGTGACGCAGCTTGTCGACATCGACATTGCAGGCCCGCAGCACCGCCACGGCATCCTGGTCCTCGGTCAGGGACAACAGCAGATGTTCGAGCGTGGCCAGCTCGTGCTGCCGGCCATTGGCATGCGCCAAGGCTCGGTGCAGGGTCTCTTCAAGCGTCTTCGACAGCATCCGTGCCCTTTCCCGGGAGCTTAAGCGCGCCCGCTCAATCCTTTTCCAAGGTGCATTGCAGAGGATGCTGGTTCTGGCGCGCAAAATCCATCACCTGAGTCACCTTGGTCTCCGCCACCTCGTACGAGTAGACCCCGCAAATGCCGACGCCGCGCTGATGCACATGCAGCATGATCCTCGTCGCCTGCTCGCGCGACAGGTGGAAGAAGCGCTCCAGCACATAAACGACAAACTCCATCGGCGTGTAATCGTCGTTTAACATCAAGACCTTGTACATCGACGGCTTTTTCGTCTTGGGCTTGGTGCGCGTCGCCAGGCCGGTGCCGGGACGGCCCGCGCCTTCGCCGCCGCCGTCACCGTCGTCGTCGTCGCTCATCCGCGGGCCGTACCCCGCCTTAAACTGAGGATGATCGATCATCGTTACCGCTCAACACACCAGATATCGCCCGCCAGCCACGCGCCAGCCTTTCGCTCATGACTATAATATCTAACTCTCAAGGCTCAGTTAAAGGCTTGAAAATAGAAAGGCCCGGCATCAGGGATGCCGGGCCGAGCCGTAAATAGGCGTTTAGTGCCGAATTAGGCGGCGCTTTTCATCGCCTTGTCGAGGACGGCATTGACGCGACGGCCGATCGGAGCGGCGGCCTTGACGGCGGTCTCGGTGGTCATTTCGGTCAGGGTATTGCTGTCGGACACCCAGCTGTCGAAGGCCGTGCGGGCCTGCTCGCTCTGGGCCTCGACGAAGGACTGCACATCCTTGCACTCGAGGATGGCGCGCGAGGCGGAAACCCCGGCGGTCATCGAAGCGCTCATGCAATCGGCCATCTTGCCGGCGATGGCACCCATGCCCTCGGCCGCAATGGTGCTGCTGGCCACCCAGGCATCGAAATTCTCGCGGCCCTGCTCGGCAACCTCATCCCAGTCACCGAAGCCGGTCGTGCTTTCGGCATTAAGAGACTTCCAGGCGCCAAAATTGCCGGTCCAAGCCTCGGCGCCGGCGCGGAACCAGTCCTCGGCAGCCTTCTGGCTCTTGGCAAAAAAATCGTTGGCGGCGGCGCCGTTGCTGGTGCCCGCGGCCTTGGCGGTGCTCTTGCTACCCTTGGGGGTCGAGTCTGTCATTTTTTTCCGTCCTTACGCTAAGCGTGAATCCCGTAATCGCCCTGACATCGCCACTCGACGCGTTTTTGTGCAGCGCAACATGGCGGATAACTTAGGGTGCCAAGCCGGCTTGTCAACCATTTTTTGTGCAGCGCAACACAATCTTCGTGCAGCGCAATGCAGGAAGCATTGCGATTTCCCTCTATCTCATCGCAGATTTTCGCTGCTTTCCTTTGAAAACGTTCGAGAATCACTCTATGTTCCTTGACCTTGAGCGCTGATGAAGGGATGGGTGGCCCTGTGCCGTTGGCAATCACGCAGCAGCAAGGAAGATGGTGCCCGACGAGGCTTTCGGTGGCGTTCGCCGTCATGGCCATGGTGTTTGTCGCCGTATCGCCGCTTCGCTCCGCCGAGGCCGGCTACGCCGCCATCGTGCTCGATGCCAATAGCGGTCAGGTGCTGCACGCGGCAAACCCGGACATCCTCAACTACCCGGCCTCCCTGACCAAGATGATGACCCTGTATCTGGTGTTCGAAGCGCTGGAGGCTGGCGGCACGACCCTGCGCGACGAGCTGGCCGTCTCGGCAACCGCCGCGGCGCAGCCCCCCTCCAAGCTTGGCCTCGAAGCCGGCACGACGATTCGCCTTTACGATGCCGTACTCGCACTGGCGACCAAATCGGCGAACGATGTCGCCACGGTGATCGCCGAGCATTTCTCGGGCAGCGAGCGCGGCTTCGCCCTGTTGATGACGCGCAAGGCGCGCATGCTGGGCATGAGCCAGACCACCTTCCGCAACGCCTCCGGCCTACCGGACCCCAGGCAACGCACCACGGCGCGCGACATCAGCCGCCTGGCCCGCTCGATTTACGGCACGTTCCCGCAATATGCGCATTTCTTCGCCAACAAAACATTCGAGTACAACGGAACGACCTATCGCAACACCAACAAGCTGCTGCGCAACTATCCCGGCATGAACGGCATCAAGACCGGCTATATCCGGGCCTCCGGGTTCAATCTGGCCGCTTCGGTTCAGCGCGCCGACAGGCACATCATCGCCGTGGTGATGGGCGGCAAGACCGGGCGCAAGCGCGACGCCAAGATGCGCCGCATTCTTGACCACGCCTTTGCCGATGTCGGCCGTATCAGCCGCATGATGACGATCGTGGCGCGGCCCAGGCCGAAGCCGGACATCGGCCTGGCGATCGCGGCATCCATGCTGCCGGCGGCAGGGCCGATGGCAGGACCGGAAGATTTGGCGACCCTGCCAAAGCCTGCCGCCCTCGCGGTCGCGGAGAGGCCCGAAAGCGCACCGCCGGCACTGTTTTCGCAAGGCCGGGACTGGGCCATTCAGGTCGGCGCGTTTTCGCGGCGCGACGCGGCGGAGCGGGCGCTCGACACCGCGGCCAGCGTGGTTCCCACGCTGCGCATCGACAGCGGCGGCCACATCATGCCGGTGGAGGACAACCACGGCACCCTTTACCGGGCCCGCCACCTCGGTCTGACCAAGCAAGAAGCCCAGGACGCCTGCTCGTCCCTGTGGGCCCGCAACATTGCCTGCATCATCGCGCGCCCGACCAGCTGACACTGCCTGCCAGACGCGCGCCGCGCGACTGCATGAAATAGAGCCCCATGTGATGGGTCAGGCCCTGCGGGTGGCTTGCCGTCGCGGGCAGGCCAAGCTCCGCCACGGCGGCGCGCGGCAAATCGTAAGTCGCGCAACCGGGCTCGTGCACGATGATTTCCGTCAGGGAGGGCATCAGGCCATGGTTGCGCGCCGAAAGAAACGTTAGCACGAAATCCATGACGCAGATATCCGTGCAGATCCCGACCACCAGCACGGTCTCCAGGCCATGCTCGTTGACCCAGTCGACGATACGGTTGGCACCGCTGTCGAGGTCGATGGCGCCGACGAAGCCGTTGATGCAATCCTTGCGGACCAGCGTCACGCCAGGGGCCTCGGCGAGCCAGGCAAGCTCGGGCACCAGCTCTTCCTCGCCCGTGCCGCGCTCGCAATGGGGCGGATAGGGCGGCTCGGGCTTGCCGGGCTCGTGGGTGTCGAGAAAGGCGAGCACGGGAAGGCCCCGGTCGAGAAACGCATGCGCCAGGGAATCGGTCTCGGCGACCATGCGCGAGACCTGCTCGTTCGGCGTCGCTGGCGCCAGGTTGCCGGCCCCGACCGTGGCAAAGCCGTTGACCTCATCGACGATGACGAGACCCGTACGCCCCGCCACCACGACATCCTCCAGCGCCACCGGCATTTGCTCGGCGAGCTGGCCAACCAGACCTGTCATAGCGGGCTCCTTATCTAGAGTCCCTCGGGTGGCGCGACATCGCTCGCGCCCAACTGTTCGACCAATGCCGCCTTGAGCCGGACAAGCCCCGCCTCGTCGCGGGCCTCGCAACGCGCCACCAGCACGGGTTGGGTATTCGAGGCGCGCAGCAGCCACCAGCCGTCATCGGTGTTAACGCGCACGCCGTCGATATCGATGACATCGGCAGCGCTCTTCCGCAAGCGCCCGGCAACCTCCTCGACAACGGCGAACTTGCGCTCGTCGGCGCAAGGGAAGCGCAGCTCCGGCGTGTTGACCATTTTCGGCAGGGAATCGCGCAAGGCCGACGCGCTATCGCCACTCAGCGCCACGGTCTCCAGCAGGCGCACCGCCGCATAGAGGCCGTCGTCGAAGCCATAATAGCGGTCGGCAAAAAAGATGTGTCCGCTCATCTCGCCCGCGAACGGCGCCTTGATCTCGGCCATCTTGGCCTTGATCGGCGAATGCCCGGTGCACCACATCAAAGGCTCGCCACCGAGCTCGGCAATGCGCTCGAAGAGCACGCTCGAGGCTTTCACGTCGGCTATCACCGTCGCGCCAGGGTGCTCGGCAAGGACGGGGCCGGCAAGCAGGCAGAGGATCTGGTCGCCCCAAATGATCCGCCCCTCGCCGTCGACCGCGCCCAGCCTGTCGCCATCGCCATCGAAGGCGACACCGATATCGCAGCCCTCGCGGCGCACCGTCGCGATCAGCGCCTCGAGGTTTTCGGCCACCGTCGGGTCAGGGTGATGGTTGGGAAAAGTGCCGTCGATGGTCTCGAACAACAGATGATGCGTGCCGGGCAGACGCTCGACCAGGCGCGCCATGATCTCGCCGGCCGCGCCGTTGCCCGCATCCCAGGCGACCTTGAGCCCGGTCTCGGGCCGGTAGGCTTCGGCGAGTGCCGCGACATAGGCATCGCTGACCTCGTGCTCGCTAACCGTGCCCTCTCCCGTGGCCAGCTTGTCGTCGGCAATAAGGCGGCCAAGCGCCTGGATATCATCGCCGTAGAAGGGTTGATCGGCCAGCGTCATCTTCAATCCGTTATGGTCCGGCGGATTGTGGGACCCGGTGATCATCATGCCAGCATCGGCGCCTAAGGTCTTGACCGCGTAATAGAGCATCGGCGTCGGCCCGCGCCCGACCCGCACCACCTCGGCGCCGGCCGCGCGAAGACCCTCCACGACAGCGTCGGCCAGAACCGGCGAGGACACGCGACCGTCATAACCGAGGCATATGCGCGCCGCGCCCTGCCGCGCCATGACGACCGTGGCGAAGGCCTGGGCGAGTGCGCGCACGTCCTCCTCGCGCAGGCTGTCGCCGACGACGCCGCGAATATCGTAGGCGCGCAGTATGCCAGGATCGAGCGCCATCACGCGGCCTTTCCGTTCACGCTTGGCCGGCCGATGCTGAGATAGGTAAATCCGGCCGCCGCCATCTCCGCCGGCTGATAGATGTTGCGCAGATCGACGATCACCGGCTTGCGCATGGCCGCCTTGAGGCGCGCCAAGTCAAGCGCGCGAAACTGGTTCCACTCGGTAACGACCACCAGCGCATCGGCACCCTCGATGACATCGTAGGCGGAGTCGCCAAGGCCGATACCGGGTAGCAAGGGTGCCGCCGCTGCCATCGCCTCGGGATCGTAGGCCCGAATGCTGGCGCCGGCCGCCTGCAGGGCCGGCACGATGGTCAGGCTGGGGCTGTCGCGCATGTCGTCGGTGTTGGGCTTGAAGGCGAGGCCGAGCACCGCGATGGTGGCACCATCGACCGAGCCGCCACAGGCGGCGATGACTTTCTCGGCCATCGCCTGCTTGCGCGCATCGTTGACCTCGACGACGGTCTCCACGATGCGCGAGGGTGCACCGCATTCCCGTGCGGTGCGCACCAGCGCCAGGGTGTCCTTCGGGAAGCAGCTGCCGCCATAGCCCGGACCGGGGTGCAGGAACTTGGACCCGATGCGGCCATCGAGCCCGATACCCTTGGCGACCTCTTGCACGTCCGCGCCCACCTTTTCGCAAAGATCGGCGATCTCGTTGATGAAGGTGATCTTGGTCGCGAGGAAGGCATTGGCCGCATACTTGATTAGCTCCGCGGTCTCGCGCGCGGTATGGACGATCGGCGTTTCGCGCAAATACAAGGGCCGATAGAGCGCACTCAGCACGCTGCGCGCATGCTCGCTCTCGGCACCGACCACAACGCGATCGGGATGCATGAAATCCTCGATCGCCGAGCCCTCGCGCAGAAATTCAGGGTTCGAGGCCACGTCGAAATCCCTGCCCGGCTGCAAATCCGGCCGCCGTTTGGCGATCACCCGCTCGACCTCCACGCCGGTGCCGACGGGCACGGTAGATTTGGTGACCACCACGGCTCGCCCGGTCAGCGCCGCGGCAATCTGCTCGGCCGCGGCACAGACATAGGACAGGTCGGCGTGGCCGTCACCGCGCCGGCTCGGCGTGCCGACGGCGATAAAGACGGCATCGGCGCCATCGACGGCGGGCGCCAGCTCGGTCGAGAACGACAGACGACCCGCCGCGACATTGCGTGCCACCAGATCATCGAGCCCGGGCTCGTAAATGGGGATGCTGCCGGCCTTCAGCTTTTCGATCTTGTCCGAATCGCTGTCGACGCAGATCACTTCCACGCCGAATTCGGAGAAACAGGCGCCGGACACCAATCCGACATAGCCGGAGCCGACAATGACGATACGCATGCTGTCTGATGTACCCTTGTTCTTAGTGTTGTTCCGCGTACTTTCGCAGCAGAGATTTCAGGTCTTCGGCGAGATCCTCGCGATCCAAGGCGAAAGCGATCGTGGCCTCCAGAAATCCCAGCTTGCTGCCACAATCGTAGCGCTCTCCCTCAAAGCGATAGCCATGGAACGGCTGCTCCCCTATCAACGTCGCCATCGCGTCCGTGAGCTGGATTTCGCCACCCGCCCCACGCTCGAAAGCTTCCAGGCGCTCGAAAACCGCGCCGTCGAGAACATAACGGCCGATCACCGCCAGCGTCGACGGCGCGACGTCGGGCGAGGGCTTCTCGACCAGCCCCTCGACGGCGACGAGGCGGCCAGCCGCTGTGCCAGGGGTGAGAATGCCATAGCGCGAGGTGTGCTCGCGCGGCACATCCATAACCGCCACCATGTTGCCGCCGGTCTGCTCGCGGGCAGCCAGCATCTGGGCCAGGCACGGTGTCTCGGCCTTGACCAGATCGTCGGCAAGCAGGACCGCGAAAGGCTCGTTGCCGACCAGGTCGCGGGCGCACCAGACCGCATGTCCCAGCCCCAGCGGCTCCTGCTGCCGGGTATAGGAGACGGCGCCCGCCGGCAGGCGCGAACGCTTCACCATCTCTTCCAGCTCCACGTGACCTTTGCCCGCCAAGGCGTGATGAAGCTCGAAGGGGTGGTCGAAATGATCCTCGATGGCGGCCTTGCCGCGGCCGGTGACGAAGATGAACTGCTCGATGCCCGCCGCGCGCGCTTCATCGACCGCATACTCGATCAGCGGCGTATCGACGATGGGCAGCATCTCCTTGGGCATGGCCTTGGTCGCGGGCAGGAAGCGCGTTCCCAGGCCGCCGACCGGAAAGACCGCCTTGCGCACGCGCGTCACGCTGCCTGCTCCGTCATGGCGGTGGCGACATTGGCCACATCGTCGATGACCATTTGCACCTCGACACGATCACGCCAGCGGTTTTCGCGCAAATGCCCGGCCACGTGCAGCGGCCTGCCCTGGGCCGCCAGCAGCGCCTCGCCAATCGGCCGGGTCGCGGCCCCGAAAGCGATCGCAGGCACGTTGCCCCCCGCCTCACCCGCCAGGCGGCAACGAACATGATCGCTGCCGACCACCGCCGCATGGGCGATCCGGCAGGCGGGGAGGACGAAACGCGGCTCGGGATTGCCGGCGCCAAAGGGGCCGGCCTCGGACAGTATGGCAATCAGGTCCCGGCTCGCCGCGGCGACCGCCATCGCACCGTCTAAGCCAAGACTCGGACCGCCGGCGCTCACCGCCTGCGCCGCCACCCGCTCCTCGACAAAGCCGCGGAAGTCGTCGAGACGGTCGCGCGCCACCGTGAACCCGGCCGCCATGGGGTGACCACCGCCGGCAACCAGCAAATCCGCTTGGCAGGCCGCCGTGACGATGGTGCCGATGTCGATCCCGGGCCGCGAGCGGGCGCTGCCCTTGCCCTCGTCGCCATCGAAGCCGATCACCAGCGCCGGGCGGCCATGGCGGTCGGCCAGCCGGCTCGCGGCAAGGCCGATGACACCGCCATGCCAGCCATTCCCGGCCACCACCAGAGCGGCGCGGTCCAGCGCCTTTTCCGCTTCCTGCGAAGCCGCCTCGGTTACCGCCTGCTCGATCGCCTTGCGCTCGCTGTTGTACTGGTCGAGGGCACGCGCCAGGGGCAGCGCCGCCGCCGCATCGCCGCTCGTCAACAGACGATGACCGAGATCGGCCTGGCCCACGCGGCCGCCGGCATTGATGCGCGGCCCCAACACGAATCCGGCCAGATAGGTGTCCGGCGAGCGATCGGCACCGGCCACATCGGCAAGTGTGGCCAAGCCGACATTGCCGCGGCGGCGCATGACATCGAGACCGCGACGGACAAAGGCCCGGTTGAGGCCGATGAGCGGGACCACGTCGCAAACCGTGCCCAGCGCCACCAGGTCGAGCCATTGGCGCAAATCGGGCTCGTCGCACGTGGCGAACCAGCCGCTGTCGCGCAGCACCCGATTGGTCGCCACCGCCAGCATGAAGGCGACGCCAACGGCTGCCAGCATGCCGAGGCCGCTGTCGTCGTCGAGCCGATTGGGATTGACCACGGCGTGGGCGGGCGGCAGGGACGGTCCCGCCAGGTGGTGGTCGGCGACGATCACCGCCATGCCGTCCTCGGTCGCCCGGGCCAGCGGCTCGTGCGCCGCAATGCCGCAATCGAGGGTCACCACGACCGTCGCGCCTTCGCCCGCCAACCGCGACAAGGCGGGCACATTGGGGCCATAGCCCTCACGCAGGCGATCAGGGATATAGGGGCGCACGCGGCCACCGACCGCTTCCAGGAACAGCCGCAGCACGGCCGAGGCCGTGGCTCCGTCCACGTCGTAATCGCCGAACAGGGCGACCAGCTCGTCATCCCGCACGGCCTGGGCCAGACGGTCGGCGGCGGCGTCCATGTCCTTCAGGCTAGACGGATCCGGCATCAGGTCCCGCAACGACGGCGCCAGATAGGAGGCGACATCGGCGGCCTCGACGCCGCGCGCGGCCAGCACCCGGGCCAGGGGCTCGGGCAGGTCGCGGGCCTGGGCCAGGGCCAGGGCCTGACGATCGTCGTCGAGGCGGCTGCGCCAACGCCGTCCGCCCAGCGAGCGCTCGACCCCGAGAAAGGCCCGCTCGCCGCTCACTACACGATCTCGGCGTCGTCTATCGCCGGATTGCGCTTGAGGTCATGGTTGGCGCTGATCACCCGCACGGTTCCGGTTTTCGAGCGCATGACCACCGATTGCGTGCTGACACCGTTCGGCGTCCGTCGCACGCCCTGGAGCATGGAGCCGTCGGTCACGCCCGTGGCGGCGAACATGACCTCGCCATGGGCCATATCGAGCATGGTGTATTTACGATTCAGATCCTGCACACCGAGCTTGTGGGCGCGCCCGCGCTCGTCGTCATTGCGAAAAATCAGCCGCCCCATCATCTGACCGCCGATGCAGCGCAAAGCCGCCGCCGCCAACACCCCTTCCGGGGCACCGCCGCTGCCGAGATAGATATCGATGCCGGTATCATCGCTCGACGTTGCCATGACGCCCGCCACATCGCCGTCCTGGATCAGCTGGATGCGCGCACCCGACTCGCGGACCTTGGCGATCAGCTCCTCATGGCGTGGCCGGTTGAGGATACAGGCAACGAGGTCGTTCACTCCGATGCCCTTCGCCTTGGCGAGGTTTCTGAGGTTGGTTTCAGGCGT
>CAZVDW010000315.1:0-1633 GCA_964625645.1 uncultured Rhodospirillaceae bacterium | reverse complement strand
CAGTTGAACCAGACGCTGGCGCGCGACGCGATGTCGACGTCGCCGATTACCTGGGTGCCGTCGGCGATGAAGGCGTCCGATGCGATGCGCGGCATCTTGCCCTTGTAGGGCAGCACGAGCCCGGCCATCAGGCCGCCTCCGGCTCGGCCACGAGGCCGGCGGCCTCGTCGAGCCCGAGCATGACGTTGAGGTTCTGCACCGCCTGGCCCGAGGCGCCCTTCCCGAGGTTGTCGAGCTGGGCGACCAGCACCAACTGGTCGCGCTCCCGGTTGCCGAAGACGTAGAGCTTGAGGTCGTTGGAGTCGTTGACCTCCTCCGGGTCGAGCAGCGCGACGCGTTCGGCCGCATCGCTGGCGTCGGCCACGGTGACGAAACGGCGCCCGGCATAGTGATCGGCGAGCGCCCGATGCACGGCCTCGACCGATGGCGCGCCGGGCAGCGCCCATAGCTGCAACGGGATTTCGACCAGCATGCCCTGGCGGAACCGCCCGACACTGGGCACGAACAGCGGCCGGTGCGCGAGCCCGGCGTGATGCTGCATCTCGGGCACGTGCTTGTGCTCGAGCCCGAGCCCGTAGGCGAAGTATTCGCTGGCGATGGGATCGGCGCTCGCGGCATCCTCCATGCGTGCGATCAGCGCCTTGCCGCCGCCGCTATAGCCCGATACCGCGTTGACGGTGAGCGCCTGGTCGGCGGGCACCAGACCGGCGTCGACCAGGGGACGGAGCGCGGCGACGAAGCCGGTGGCGTAGCAGCCGGGGTTGGTCACGCGTGGCGCGGCGGCGATGCGCGCCGCCTGGTCGGCGGTCATCTCGGGGAAGCCATAGGTCCAGCCCTCGGCGATGCGGTGCGCGGTCGAGGCGTCGATCACCCGGGTTCGCGGATTGTCGATCATGGCGACCGCGTCGCGGGCCGCCTCGTCGGGCAGGCACAGGATGGCGATGTCGGCCTCGTTGAGCGCCTGGATTCGCGCCGCCGCATCCTTGCGCCGCGTGTCCGTCAGATGAATCAACTCGAGATCCGCCCGTGCCTCCAGGCGCCCGCGAATCTGAAGCCCGGTCGTGCCCGCCTCGCCGTCGATGAACACCGTGTGTGTCATGCCGCCATCCTCTTACCAACCAGGCGCCGGTGCAATGGCCCCCGGTACAATGCAGGCCGGCGCCGAAAGAACTTGGGGCGCCCCGCGAAGGGCGCCCCATGCATGTAGAGCAAACCCGTCTGGGTTCAACGTTTGGAGAACTGGAATCATATTTTTTACGTTGCATTTCAATAGATTACATAAGTAAAAAAATAATGTCAACGTTTTGTCAATGGTGCTGGGATTTCAATATCATTGACAATATCGAAGATAAGACGTTGCAAATCTTTCATAATCCTACTTTGCGGTAGTTACAAACATTTTGTCGAGGACAACGAGAGAAAACAAAAGAATCAACTAATATTATTACCGACCCATTGACATTATTGAAATATTCTTTCTTTTTTCACTATTTTGACCAGCCCCCATTGTGTGGTCCGGTTTGAATGTTAGTTCATGGTGGGCCTCGGTTCCAGCCGCAGCGTGGCCGGTGGAGCTGGTCGGGATTGCGCAGCCGGCCACGCGGTGAGCGCAGGCACGAACACCTCCGGAGCG
>CAZVDW010000314.1:0-1899 GCA_964625645.1 uncultured Rhodospirillaceae bacterium | reverse complement strand
GATCAGTTGCGCATAGTTACCCGCGGCGCGCGCCAGCTGGCCGCCCTTGCCCGGCTTCATCTCGATATTGTGGATGATCGTGCCGACCGGCATGTTGCGCATCGGCATGGCATTGCCGGGCTTGAAGTCCGCGCGATCGCCCGACATGACCTGATCGCCCGGCGCCAGCCGTTGCGGCGCCAGAATGTAGGCCAGCTCGCCATCGTCATAGCGCAGCAGCGCAATGAAGGCGCTGCGGTTGGGATC
Source organism: uncultured Rhodospirillaceae bacterium (assembly GCA_964625645.1). Lineage (GTDB taxonomy): Bacteria > Pseudomonadota > Alphaproteobacteria > UBA7887 > UBA7887 > UBA7887. Next base: position 1,653 of record CAZVDW010000314.1, on the reverse strand, counting down.
GTATTCCAGGCGCTCGACGGTGGCGGCGACATCGAACTTGCGCCGCTTGAAATCGATGGTCCGGTAGAGCCGCTTGTGACCGCCACCGCGATGGCGGACCGTCATGCGGCCCTGATTGTTGCGCCCGCCCTTCTTGGTCAGGCCCTTTGTCAGCGCCTTGGCGGGCCGGCCCTTGTGCAGGTCCGAGCGATCCACCAGCACGAGCTGGCGCTGGGATGGCGTCGTGGGGCGAAAGGTTTTCAAAGCCATGACAACTCTCCTCGCTCTAGACGCCGGCCGTGTAGTCTAGGCTTTGCCCGTCGGCAAGCCGCACCACGGCCTTCTTGACGTCGGGTCGGCGTCCGAGCCGGCCCTGGAAGCGCTTGCTCTTGCCCTTGACGGTGATGGTGTTGATGCCCGTGACCTTGACGCCGAACAGGATCTCCACGGCGGCCTTGATCTGCGGCTTGGTGGCCGTCTTGGCAACCCGGAAGGCGAACTGGTTGTGCTCGCTGAGCTCGGTCGCCTTCTCGGTGATCACCGGGCTGAGAATGATGTCGTAGGCGCGTTCGGGGGTCATGACAAGCGTGCCTCCAGCGCCTCGACCCCGGCCTTGGTCAGGACCAGGGTATCGGCGCGCAGAATGTCGTAGACGTTGGCGCCCTGGCTGGGCAGCACGTCGACGCCGGGAATGTTGGCCGCGGCGCGGCGGAAGTTGCCGTTCACTTCGCTGCCGTCGATGATCAGCGCCCGGCCCCAGCCGAGCGCCGACAGGCGCTTGGCCAGGCCCGAGGTCTTGGGCTCGTCGAGCGCGGCGGCATCGAGCACCACCAGCTTGCCGTCGGCCTGCTTGGAAGAAAGGGCGCATTTGAGGCCCAAGCGGCGCACCTTTTTCGGCAGGCCGTAGCCGTGATCGCGCAGCAGTGGGCCGAAGGCGCGACCGCCGCCAACGAAAATGCCCGATTTGCGCGAGCCGTGGCGCGCACGCCCGGTGCCCTTCTGGCGATAGGCCTTGGCACCGGTGGCGTTGATTTCGCCGCGGGTCTTGACTTTATGGTTGCCGGCGCGGCGCCCGGCGAGCTGCCAGCGCACCACGCGCTGGATGATATCGGGACGCACCGCGATGCCGAAAATCCCGTCAGCCAGCTCGATCTCGCCGGCGCGCTCGTTGTCGAGCGAAATGATGTCGCACTGCACGGCGCTCAGTCCTTCTTCTCGTCGTCGGCCGCGGGCGTGGCGACCTCATCTTGAGCCTCGGCGTCCGCCATCTCGGCTTCCGCTGCTTCGGCCTCGACCGCAGTCGCAAGCAAGGCGGCCGGCACCGGCGCGCCCACGGGCAGCACCTTCTCCTTGGCGTCGACCACCCGCACGAAGCCGCCCTTGGGCCCGGGCACGCCGCCCATGACCATGATCAGGCCGCGGTCGTCGTCGCTGCCGACGACATAGAGGTTCTGCTCGGTGACCTGCACGGAGCCCATCTGGCCGGCCATCTTCTTGCCCTTGAAGACGCGGCCCGGATCCTGGCACTGACCGGTCGAGCCCAGCGAGCGGTGCGACACCGAAACGCCATGGCTGGCCCGCAGGCCGCTGAAATTATGCCGCTTCATGGCACCGGCAAAGCCCTTGCCCATCGAGGTGCCGATGACGTCGACGAACTGGCCCTCGACGAAATGC
>CAZVDW010000313.1:0-3968 GCA_964625645.1 uncultured Rhodospirillaceae bacterium | reverse complement strand
GAGGGGTAGTGGGTGGCCAGGGATCTGGTCAGATATCGACTGCGGGCAAAACACAGCTTCTACGGTTACGAGCCCCTGCGGTTACGTTCACACCCAAGACTGGATGGTAGGAGCTTCAATTAATCTAGCCCCCGCAACCATCGAGACCCGTGTTCCCGGATTATTGGGATCGCGGGTTTTGTTGTTTTCGGCCATGTCGAGGATAGCGCAGAGTTCGCCATAGAGTTCGGCATTCACCTGGCCACGCTTGTCGCCTGGATAGAGCACGATCCTGTCGATCAGCGCGCGGATGGCCTCGCCGGCCTCCTGACGTGTATCGGGTCGGTCGAGCTCGGCTCTGAGGTTCTCGACCTTGTCGCGATAGATATCGGTGATGCGCGGGTGGATCCGCGGCGTGGGCTCGGGCGCAGCCATGCTGGTGAGTTCGGCCTTGCGGCTTTCCAGGGCGAGCAACCGGCCCTTGGTCGCGGGGGTATAGATGCCATCTTCGATGGCGCTCAGCATTGCCTCGATCTTGCGGTCGATGGTGACGAGTTCGCGGCGGCTTGCTTGCCAATCGGATTCCGTCGCGCCGGCAAGCCGGTTCATCTCGACGCGGTACTCCTCGATGAAGGCCTCAAGCATGTCCGGTGCCATCAGGCGCTCACGCAAGCCGTCGAGAACGCGTGCCTCGATGTCCTCGCGGGCAATGGTGCGGGGGTTGTCGCAGGTGCCACGGTTGATGTGATTGGCGCAGCCATAGCGCTCCTGAGCGCAGATCGTGTAGCTGCCGCCGCAGGTGCCGCAGGTCAGCAAACCGGAGAGAATGTATTTGGCGCGGTGACTGCCATTGAGCGTATTGCGGCTGACATGCGCCATCTTCTCGCGCTGGACCTCCTGGCGTGCTTTGACAGCATCCCACAGGGCATCCTCGATGATGCGAAGCTCAGGAACCTCGTGGATGATCCAGTCTTCAGGCGGATTGGGTCGGGCCTGCCGTCGTCCGGTGCTCGGGTCCTTGACGAAGCTCTGGCGGTTCCAGACGAGACGGCCGATATAGAGTTCGTTATTGAGAAGACCGGTGCCACGGCGCCAGTTGCCAGTGATGGTCGAGGCGTTCCAGGTTTTGCCCCGCGGCCCCTGGGTTCCTCTGGCGTTCAACGCCTTGGCAATCGCGCGCGGGCTGAGGCCGTTGGCATAATCGCGGAATATCCGCTGCACGATGGCAGCCTCGCGCTTGTTGATGCTGCGCCCGCCACGCTCGTCCCTGTCCTCGACGACGTCATAGCCGAAACAAAGACCGCCGCCGGAGCGGCCCTTGCGCACGCGTCCTTCGAGGCCGCGGTGGGTCTTCTGAGCCAGGTTCTTGAGATAGAGCGCGCTCATGGCGCCGGTGACGCCGACGTGCAACTCGTTGATCTCGCCCTCGGCGAGGGTGAGGAGTTGCACGCTGGCATAGCTCGCCTGCTTGTAGAGGGCGGCAATGTCCTCCTGATCGCGGCTGAGGCGGTCGAGGGACTCGGTCACGATAACGTCGAAGGCGCCGGCCCGGCAATCGGCGAGCAGCTGCTGATAGCCGGCCCTGAGAACCGTGGCGCCACTCACGGCGCGATCGGTATAGACAGAGATCTGTGTCCAGCCTTCGCGTTCAATGCGCTCCCGGCAGACACGCACCTGATCCTCGATCGAGGCCTCGCGCTGGTTGTCGCTGGAATAGCGGGCATAGATGACGGCACGCATGGCTACGTCCTCTTCTTGCGTTTGGCGGCGAGCACCTTGCGTCGGGCTTCGAGACGCTGTTGATGGGTGTTGCCGGCCCGCACCGAACCGGCCTTGTTATAGTGGCTCTCGGTCGAGCGGTAATCGCGGTGGCCGAGAATGCCAGCGGCAATGACGGCCTGGTCAGGGTGCTCGAGCGCGACGAAGGTGGCCAGGTTGTGGCGGAACTGGTGCAGGTTGACGCGTACGCCGAACACAGCCTCCGTGCGGCTGCAGACCTGATCATAGAGCCCCGTGTCGCTCATGGGTCCGCCCCTGGAGGATGCCCACAGGCCATCATGGGTCTCGGCAGCGGGGAAACCAAGGCGAATGTCATCGAGATAGTGCGCCATGGGCGCGCACAGATCATGTGGCAGGGGCAGTTCGAAGGGCTCTCCGGTCTTGGTTTCGGAACTCTCGAAGACGATGAGAAAGCCATTGCCACGGCGCACGAGATGCTTGCCAATACGCATGGCGGCGAGATTGCAGCGGCGTACGGGCCGGCAAGCGAGCATGGCGATGAGCAGTCCGTCGCGGTAGACGATGGCGGCTTTCTTCTTGTCGCTCGCAAGGTCGGCGGAATCCATGAGAGAAAAGCCCAGTGCCGACATACGCGCCGGGCTGATGATGCGCTCCCGGCAATCGCGCGGTTCGACCCGGCTTTCGAGATCCGCCTTCAAACGCCGGAGCCAGGCCCAGTCGTGGCCGGGGGCCATGACGCGCATGGCGTCATACAGGCCCTTGATCTCGTTCCAGGCACCTGACGCTGACATACGTCCCTGAAGATCAGCGAGATAGCGGCGCAAGCGTTCGATCGTCACGCGATCGGCAGGCGTCAGGGCGAGCGCCCTGGGATCGTCTTGCGTCAACCAGAAGAGCCAGCGGGCATGGCCATTGCGCGCATGCCGGCGCGTAGCCGGGCGCCAGTGGGCCGCCGGCCCGCGATCGGCGAAGATGTCGCCGTCGCAGGTCGCCGTGGCCCAGGCGTCCTGGTCAGCCTGCGGCCAGTCATCGAAAGGGAGGGTGACGCGGTCCATGGTCTCCTGGCTCTACTTCCGCCGCTTTCTGCGGGCATCGGGTTTCTCGGAAAGCTGCTCACGCCGCGCCGCCAGCATGCTGTCGAGCTTGAGCGCAGCGCCGCGCGTCGTGAGATGGCCGTACGAATTGATCGTCGTCTTGAGGTTCTTGTGCGCGAGCAGCTGCTGCGCCTCGGCGAGGCTCGCCGGGGTGTCGCCGCTCAGCATCTCCTGGACAGCGAAGCGGCGAAACTGATGCACTGTCATGTCGATACCGACATGTGTGGCGATCACCGTCTTGATCTGGCCCCCGAGGGTGCTCGCAGTCTTGTGTCCACCGGATTGGCCGGGAAAGAGAAAGGCGCCGCCACCGAGACAGGGCAGAAAGCGCTCGATGTAGCGATCAATTCTGGCTGTGAGTGAGGCGCCAAGAACGAAATCCACATCGACCTCGTTCTTCACCTCCGACGCATCCAGCACGAGGCAGCAGTTGCTCTTCGGGCCCCCTGGGCGGATCAGCTGGCGGCCGATCTCCAGGCTGATCAGGTTGCCCATGCGGATCGGCGCGTTGAGCAGGATGGCGATGGCCAGTGCGATCTGCATCTTCAGGGCAGCACGCTTGCCGTCTCCGCCCTTCTTGATCGCCTCGGCCTCGAGGGTCTCGGGCAGGAAGAGCAGGCGGGCCTCGATCTCCGGGTCCTCCACGGTGCGTGAGAAGGCCCGGTTCTTGGCCGTCGGGCCGCCGGGCTCCGATCCCATGCGCTTGCGGATATCCTGCAAGGCGGCAATCTGCCCGTCATCCACCTGCACCCAGTAGCGGGCAATGTGCATGACGGCCTTCATGATGCCGTGGTGATAGGCGGTGAAACCCGTGTCGGAAGCGTCGTGGGCCTGGCGCATCAGACCCTTCACGCGATCCGGTAGCACGAGATCGGCAAGGCTCCGCAGATCGCCTGGATCGCCAACACTCGAAACGTACAGCGAGGCGGCGCTGAGAATGTATTGCTGGCGCAGCTTGATCGTCCTCGGCTTGTAGCGCCTCGGCGGCCGGCGCTCGGCAAAGGGGTCGGCATCGCTCAGCCAGGCGAGATGTGCTTCCACGTCTTTCTCGAAGGAAGCCAGATAGTCCGAGAGTTCGAGACGCGTCCTCGGCTTGTGGTAATCGGGCACGCTCAGGGTCGTGGCGGGCCAGGCGGCGATATCGACAGCGCATTC
>CAZVDW010000312.1:0-2213 GCA_964625645.1 uncultured Rhodospirillaceae bacterium | reverse complement strand
GATTTCCGGGTCGAGGCGCCTGTCGAACAGGTTCACGCGCCAGTCGAAATGAGGGCCGGTGGCGCGGCCACTGGCGCCGACGGCACCGACGGCGTCGCCTTGGGCCACCGAATCGCCCACCGCTACGGCCATCTCGGAGAGATGCAGATAGCTCGTCGAGAGGCCGAGGCCATGGTCGATGACGATGGTCTTGCCGCTGAGATAGAGATCAGCGGCAAGGCTCACGGTACCGTCCGCCGCCGCCTGGACGGGAGTGCCGACGGGAGCGGCTACGTCGACGCCGTAGTGGGGCCGCCTGGGCTCGCCATTGAGCACGCGCCGGGAGCCGTAGACGCCGGTAATCGGCCCCGTGACCGGCCAGGCCAGCGGTGCTTGGTGGGCGAGCAAGTCGGATCGGATCGCCCGCGCCGCCTGCACGGCTTGCGTATCCGCCCTGATACGCGCCAGCGTCTCGTCGTCATAGGTGACCATGTTCTCGGGCAGACCTTCGATGTGCTGCTCGTCGTAGTCGCGCTGCTCGATATTGAGAAACTGGCGCGCCCGGCGGCCGTCGGGACAGATCGCCTTGACGATCGCCCAGGGCGCCTGATCGCGGGCAAAGCCGACCAGGAAGCCGCCATTGCTGGCCACCGGGATCTGCAGGCCATCGAGCGTCACGACGCAACCCGGCATCACCTTGCCGTATACCAGCCCCCCCTGGATGGGGCGGCCGCGCATTTCCATGACAGCCGCCGCCGCGGTCTGGGCGATGACGGCGAGCAGCAGTGCCGTCAGCGCGATGGTCTTGGTCATAGCAGGGATCCTTGGCTGTCGTCGCCGCCACCGCGGCGCCGGCGTGGTGTGCTGCCGGCCTGAGCCGGCACGCGTCCGTCACTGAATTCGATCTCTAACATGCCGGCGCGGCGCGCGGCAGCACTATCCCTGACCAACTCGCCCTCGCTGTCATGGACGACGGCGAAGCCGCGCGACAGCACGCTGCGATAGCTGACGCTTTCCAGCCTTGCCGAGGTGGCGGCCAGGCGCTCGCGGGCGCCTGCCAGGCGGCGCTCGGCGGCGCGCCGCAGGCGCGGCTCCCGCGTCCAGCGCCCGAGCCCGTCGCCGGCCTCGCGCAGCCTCGCTGTTCCGGCAGCATGCAGGCGATGCGCCGCGGCTTCGAGGCGCAGCCCGGCGGCCTGAGCTTGCTGACGCGGGCTGACCAAATCCGCTGCCGTTTCGGCCAAGGAGGCGCTGCGGCGCGCCAACAGCGTCGTCATCACCTGGCGCAGGCTTTCGCCACGGTCGTCGAGGCGTTGGGCTGCGGCCTGGACTTGCTGGTGCGGACTGGCCAGGCTCGCCACCGCTTCTGCCAATGAGGCGCTGCGTTGTGCGAGCAGCGTCGTCATCACCCGGCGCAGGCTTTCGCCGCGGTCGTCGAGGCGCTGCGCTGCGGCCTTGGCCTGCTGTTGTGGGCTGACCAGGCTCGCCGCTGCCTCGGCCAGGGAGGCGCTGCGCCGTGCCAATGCCATGGTCATCACCCGGCGCAGGCTTTCGCCGCGCTCGTCGAGGCGCTGGGTGGCCTCTTCGAGCATGGCGCCGGGGCGCGGCAGGCCACGCGCCAGGGCTTCGACGGCACGGCGCTCGCCGTCGAGGCGGCGCGCCATGACCGCGGCCATGCGGCGATCGTGCTCGCCGAGATCGGCAAGAATCTCGACCCGCACCGGCACCGCCATCTCAGCCGCTGCCGTCGGGGTCGGCGCGCGCACATCGGCGGCGAGGTCGATCAGGGTGGTGTCGGTCTCATGGCCGACGGCACTGATCAGCGGGATCGTGCAGTCGGCGGCGGCGCGCACCACGATCTCCTCGTTGAACGACCAGAGGTCCTCGATGCTGCCGCCGCCGCGTGCCACGATGAGCAGGTCGGGGCGCAGCGGGTCACCGGGCGCCAGCGCGCCGAAGCCGCGAATCGCCGCCGCGATCTCGGCGTCGGCACCCTTGCCCTGCACGCGCACCGGCCACAGCAGCACCGGGCGCGGAAAGCGATCGGCGAGGCGGTGGAGAATGTCGCGAATCACCGCGCCGGTTGGCGAGGTGACGACGCCGATGCGCTCGGGCAAAACCGGCAGCGGGCGCTTGCGCTCGGGCGCGAACAGGCCTTCCGCGGCCAGGGCGCGGCGGCGCTCGTCGAGCAGGGCGAGCAGGGCGCCGGCACCGGCCACGGTCATGCTCTCGACCAC
>CAZVDW010000311.1:0-2053 GCA_964625645.1 uncultured Rhodospirillaceae bacterium | reverse complement strand
CTCCTTTTGATGGCTGATGTTCTGCTAAACCTCAGACTATCAAAACGACCGTCATGTCCTACTTATACAATCGTGGCGCACCTCGATGTGGAATCTGCCCCTCGTATAGCCGATATAGGTATGGCGTCCCCACAATAGGTAGCTGAAGAAAGAGGCTCAGGTCTTTGCAGCCGGGCGCTAGGGCTCGCCCTGGAGGGCGTCCATCTCGTCGTCGGAATAGCCGAAGTGGTGGCCGATCTCGTGGATCAGCACGTAGCGCACGACATCGGCGAGCATCGCTTCGCTTTCGCACCAATAGTCGAGCAAGGGCCGGCGGTAGAGCTGCACCATGTCGGGCTCGGACGCAGGCGCGCTGACGCTGCGCTCGGTCAGGGCCTCGCCCATATAGAGGCCGAGCAGGTCGAACGGGGTCTCCAGCTCCATCGCCTCGCAGACCTCCTGGTCGGGGAAATCCACGACCTGGACGGCGATATTGCCGGCCTGGCGCCGCAAGGCTCGCGGGATGGCGGCGATCTCGGCTTCGGCGATGGCCTGGATGTCGGCAAGGCTGGGCGCGCGCATGGGTCTTGGTATACACCTCCATGACACAATCGAGGAGAGAGACATGGCCCTGGCCCACCTCATGGACAGCCTGTGATGCCACCCCGCGCCACATTCTGGGTCACGCTGGCACTGGCGGCGCCCATGCCCGCCTGTGCGCTGGCCATGGTCTTCGGCTCGATCACGGTCAAGCTCACGGCCTATATCTATCTGGTCAATTACGGCGCCGTGCTGCTGGCTTTCGCCGGCGCCGTGCACTGGGGCCTGGCCGTGGCCCGCGGCGATCGGGATTGGAACGCTTACGTCTTCGCGGCGGTGATGGTGCTGGTCGCCTGGCTGGCGCTCGGATTGGTGCAGCCCGGACCGCGGTTCATTGTCCTCGGGCTCGGGTTTTTCGCGGTCTTCATCGCCGATCGCCGGGCCGTGACCAGCGGCCAGGCGCCCGATTGGCACCGCGGCACGCGCAAGCTTTTCACGATGCTGGTGCTGTCATCCCTCGCCCTTGCCTTCGCCGCGGTCCGCTACGGCGCCGGCTGAATCGTCGCCCCGCCGCCGGCTGCCGCCGCGCGTTCGGCGCACTTCGTTGCGCACCAGGTTGATGTGGGTGCGCAGCTGGTAAAGCTCGTCCACATAGCCCCAGGGCACGGATACGTTTCGCGCCTCCGCCTCGATACGGTCGAGCTCTTCGAGAAGCTCCTTCGCCTCATCCCCGTCGATGCCGCCCTGGACACGCGCCTCCAGCGGCCGCAGCTGCTTGTACCAACGGTAGATGCGCGAGCGCGAGCGCCAGCGATAGACCGCGGGCATGAAGCGAAACATGGGCACCATGAAGGCGATCAGCGGCACCACCATGACCGCCAGGCGGTCGATCATGGTGGCGGCCCAGAACGGCAGGACGCGAGCCAGGAACGGCGGCCCGGACTTGAAATAGCGCTTTGAGGTCTCGCTCAGGGGCAAATCGACAAACAGTGCCGAGGGAAACGTGCCAGGCTCTTCGAGAAGGCCGCCGCCGCCATGGATCTCCGTCGCCGCGGTGAGCAACAGGCCGATCAGCGCCTTGTGAACATCCTCGTCCACGACCAGGGTGGCTGCCGGCGAGATCAGCGTGACATCGCGCGCCGGCAGGTTCGCTTCGATGTCGAGCACCCCTTCGGGCAAACTCACCTGCGACAGAAAGCGGTGATGGCGCACATAGGCGCCGGCGCGCACGAAGCTCAGCAGCGCCAGGCCCTGCGCCCGTAGCGCGGCCAGCACGTTGGCCGACGCCGGCCCGCCGACCAGGAACAGGGCATCGAGCTCGCCCGCCTCCAAGGCCGCGACAGCCTCGCTACCGGTCTCCGGCGAAATCGTCACGGCCGGCGGCGCCAGGGCATTGTCGGCCAAGAGCTCGAGCGCGACGGCGCGGGTGCCGCTGCCCTGCGGTCCCACGGCGACGCGCAGGCCCGCAAGATCATCCATTCGAGAGAGGGGCAGAAATTGGCGATGCACCAGCCAGATCGGCTCGTAATAGAGG
>CAZVDW010000310.1:0-5685 GCA_964625645.1 uncultured Rhodospirillaceae bacterium | reverse complement strand
GCGGTGGACTGGGAGGGCTGCCTGTCGGTGCCGGACCTGCGCGGCGCGGTGGCGCGGCCGGCCCGCATCCGCTATCGTGGCGTCGGCCAAGACGGGGTGGCGATCGAGCGCGAGGTCGCCGGCTTCCACGCCCGCGTCGTGCAACACGAATGCGACCATCTCGACGGCATTCTCTACCCCATGCGCATGAGCGACCTGACCAGCCTGCACTACGTCTCGGAGATCCGCCACAATCCGCTGCTGCGCGGGCCCGCGGCAAAGCCGGCGGAGGAAAGCGATGTCGCCTGAGCTGGCTCCGTTTGCCCGCAACATGCTCGGCGCAACGCTGGCGCGCGTGCCGTTCGACGGCTGGACCTGGTCGACCGTCGAGGCGGCGGCAGGCGACCTGGGCGAAACGCCTGCGACCGCGCGGCGCGTCTTTCCCCATGGCGTGCGCGACGTTCTCGCCTTCTTTCTGGCCGAAGCCGATCGGCGAATGAGCGAAGCGCTGGCGCAACAGGATCTCGCCGCGCTGCCGATCCGCCAGCGCATCGCGACCGCCGTGCGTGTGAGGCTCGAACAGGCGGCGCCGCACCGCGAGGCGATACGCCGCGCCCTCGCCCTGCAAATGACGCCGGCCTATGCCTCGGCATTGCCCGGCGACGTGGCGCGCACGGTCGACGCCATGTGGCGCGCGGCGGGCGACGACGCGACAGACTTCAACCACTACACCAAGCGAGCACTGCTCGCCGCCGTCTATGGCGCGACGCTGCTCCATTGGCTGGACGACGACACGCCCGACCAGGCCGCGACGTGGGCCTTTCTCGACCGCCGCATCGGCGATGTCATGCGCATCCAGAAGGCCCGCGGCCGGCTCGACATAGTCGCGGCCAAGCTGGCTGCGCCGATCGCAGCGGCCCTCGCCCGGCACGGCCCGAAGGCCGCGCGCGACTGGCAGGGTTAGGGCTTTGGCCGCGTTCCAATTCCGCGAGCTGCTCGACGGGGCGGCGCCCAAGATCAAGATCGCCGACGTCGGCGCCTTGCCCATCGAAGGCATGACCAACAGCTGGGCATCGCTTGTCGAACAAGGCTTGTGCGAAATCATCGGCTTCGAGCCCAACGAAGAAGGCTGCGCCAAGCTCAACGCCGAGGCCAAGCCGTCACAGCGCTACCTTCCCTATGCCGTCGGCGACGGCAAGCCGGCGACGTTCAGGCAGTGCAATTTCCCCATGACCTCGTCACTGTTCGAGCCCAACGCGGCACTGCTGGACTCGTTCACGGGTCTTGGCGAGCTGACACAGGTGGTGTCGCGCGACCCCATAGAGACCCATCGTCTCGACGATATCGATACCGCCGCCGGAACCGATCTCCTCAAGCTCGATGTCCAGGGCGCCGAGCTGATGATCATCGAAAACGCCACGAAAACGCTGGCCGACACGCTGGTCGTGGAGACGGAAGCCGAATTCGTACAGCTTTACGAAAACCAGCCCTTGTTCGCCGAGGTGGATCAGGAGCTGCGGCGGCAAGGCTTCGTCTTTCACCTGTTTCTCGGTTTTGCCGGACGCACATTCAAGCCCATGCTGATCGCCAACGACCCCGCCCGCGCCCTCAGCCAGGTGCTGTGGACCGAAGCGGTGTACGTGCGCGACTTCATGGCGCTGGAAAAGCTGTCCGAGAAACAACTGCTCAAGATGGCGATCATCCTGCACGAGGCCTATAACTCGTGCGATCTCGTGCATCTCTGCCTGCAGGCCCGTGACGCCAAGACCGGCGACAACCTGGCGGACCGCTACCTGGCGCAGATCACCCAGGGCGACGACTGAGACGCGTGACGTGACCCATCTTGCGACCCGGGCGGGCCGAGGCCTTGCCGTAGAGATGGAGCTTGGCATCGGGATCAGCCAGAATATCGGCCCAATCCGCCGCGGCACCGCCGAGCAGATTCTTCATTTCCGCATCCGCGACACGTTCTGGAGAGCCGAGCGGAAGGCCGCAGACCGCCCGCACGACCTGCTCGAACTGGCTGGTTAGACAGGCATCGATTGTCCAGTGACCGGAATTGTGCGGTCGCGGCGCAATTTCATTGACCAACACGCCGCCGGCCGGCGTGACGAACATCTCCACCGCCACCAGCCCGACGATCTCCAATGCCTCGGCAATATGGACCGCGCAGTGGCGCGCGGCCTTTGCCACGGCGTCGCTGATTGGCGCGGGGGCGATGGTGACGTCGAGAATGTGGTTGGCATGGCGGTTCTCCACCGCGCAATAGGGCATCACGGAACCGTCAACACCACGCGCGACGATGACCGAGATCTCCCTCTCGAAGCTTACGAAGGCCTCCACGATGCCCAGCGGGCCGCCCATTTCAGCCCAGGCGGCGGCCGCTTGGGACGCCTCGTCTATGCGCACCTGGCCCTTGCCGTCATAGCCCATGCGGTTAGTCTTGAGCACGCAGGGCGTGCCGAGCGCGGCGACCGCGTCCTTGACATCCCCTGCTCCCGCGGCGCGGCGAAAACCAGTTGTCAGGACGCCGATACTATTGAGAAATATCTTCTCTGCGAGACGGTCCTGGGCAACCTCCAGCGCCCTGGCGCCAGGGCGGACGGGCACCTGCTCGGATAGGGTTTCGACCGCAACCAACGGCAGGTTCTCGAATTCGAGCGTCACCACGGCGACATCGCCGGCGAAGCGGGCCAGCGCCGCGGTATCGTCGTAGGCCGCAACCGTCGCCGCAGCGCAAACCTGGCTTGCGGGCGAGTCCCTCTCCGGGCAGAAGACATGACAGCGATAGCCGAGGCGCGCGGCGGCGAGCGCGATCATGCGCCCGAGCTGGCCACCACCGAGAATCCCGATGGTCGCACCGGGCGCGATAGCCTGGGACATGCCTCAGCCGGCCTCGTCGCTGGGCTCTTCGGCCACCGCCGCGGTTTGTGCCGCCCGCCAGGCATCGAGTGCCGCGGCCACGGCAGCATCATCAAGCGCCACGACCGCCGCCGCCAACAGCCCCGCATTGACCGCCCCGGCACGGCCGATCGCCACCGTCGCCACCGGCACGCCGGCGGGCATCTGTACGATGGACAACAGGCTGTCGAGGCCGTTCAGCGCCTTGCTCTGCACGGGAACGCCAACGACCGGCAGGGGCGTCATGGCCGCGCACATGCCGGGCAGGTGCGCCGCGCCGCCGGCGCCGGCGATGACCACCCGCAGGCCGCGCCCGCGCGCCTCCTTGGCATAGGCATAGAGGCGGTCCGGCGTGCGGTGGGCGGAAACGATTCGCGTCTCATGCCCGACGCCAAGCTTGTCCAGGGTTTCGGCGGCATGCCGCATCGTCTCCCAATCCGATTGGGAACCCATGATGATGCCGACGCGCGGCGTCATTTCGCTCATGTCTGCCGATCCTCAAAGGTAAGTCGGGTTTGTTGCGGGGCGCTGGCGCGCCTTAAGCGATTATGTCCGGGACCAGGGCGTCACGCAAACGGCCCATTTGATCCTTCAACGCCAGTTTCCGCTTTTTCAGGCGGCTGATGCGGATGTCGTCATAGACTCCGCCGGCTGCCAAGGCGGCGATCTGTTGGTCCAGAACCTCATGCTCGACCTGTAGGCTCTCCAACTGCTCGATCAAGCTATCCTGGTTCATCAATCTCCCTAGGCGCAGGTGCTGGCCAAAACCCACGAAAGCGCCGACATTATACCAAACGGGCTCAGGCAGGGGAACATCGGGGACGCCATGACCGCATCGCACGACGCCTTGCCATGGGAGGAAACGGCGTTCTGGGATTTCTCCCTCGCGGTCTACAAGCGCGAGGCGCTGGTGGCGGCCTGCCACGGCCTGCAAGACGAGCACGGCGCCGACGTCAACATGCTGCTGTTCTGCTGCTGGATCGGCGCCAGCGGGCGCGGCCCCCTGGCCGGCGACGACTTCACCCACCTCAGCGAGGCGGTCTCGCGGTGGCAGCGCGAGGTGGTGACGCCGTTACGAGCCGCGCGCCGGCGCCTGAAACAACCGCCCCATGCGCTCGCCGGTCAGGCGGCGCGGTCGTTGCGGGACGCGGTCGCGGCAGCAGAGCTCGAAAGCGAGCGCCTGGAGCAAATGGCCTTGGTTGAAGCGGTAGCGCGCAAGCCCGTGATCACGGACCTCGAGCGGCGGCTGCGACACATCGCCCGCAACCTCGCCACCTATCTCGATTTCATAGACGCCCCGCGCAGCGACGACGTGATCGCGGTCCTGGTCGAAGAGGCCTGCCAAGCCTAGCGGCCATGGCTCGGCAGCATTGCAGAAATGCCAATGGCTCAAAGCCGACCAGATCGCTAGAATTTTCGCATCCTGATTGGGTCGACGTCGAAGGGACAATGCCTACCATGGACGAATACAGCCAAGCCGAATCCGGCGCAGCCGAGGCTGCTGCCGAGGAAGCCGTCAAGCAGGTCGTGTGCCAGAGTTGCGACGGGTTTTGCCCGGTCTCCGCCAAGCTCGAGGATGGCCGCGCGGTCAAGATAACCACGCGCGAGCACCCGCTCTTCAAGGGCGTCTTGTGCATGAAGGGCGCCTACGCGCCGAAGCATTTCTCCCACCCGGACCGCGTCATCTATCCGCTCAAGCGGGTCGGCGAGCGCGGCAGCGGCGAATGGGCGCGCGTGACCTGGGACGAGGCGATGGACGATATCGCGAAACGCCTGCAAAAGGTCATCGACGAGCACGGGCCGGAGGCCTTCGCGGTTTCGCAAAGCGGTGCCACCGGGCTTGGCGACAACGGCCTGTGCCGGCGCTTCATGAACCATATCGGCACGCCCAACTGGATCGGCGGCGTCTCCTATTGCGCCGGCAACACCGCCGCCATCAACCGCTATGTCTATGGCTGGTTCCCGCGCGCCGACATTCTCAATTCCAAGTGCATCGTGCTGATCGGCCACGACCCGCGCCGCCACAGCTGGACCATGGAGTACAAGGCCGTGCGCCTGGCCCAGGCCAACGGCGCCAAGCTCATCGTCATCGATCCACGGCGTAGCGAGAACGCCGAGCGCGCCGACCTCTGGCTGCCGCTGCGCTCGGGTACCGATGCCGCGCTGCTGCTCGGCTGGCTCAACGTCATTATCGCCGAAGAGCTTTACGACAAGGATTTCGTGCGCGACTGGACGGTGGGTTTCGATGCCCTGGCCGCGCGGGCAGCCGAGTACCCGCTCGAGCGCGTCGCCGAGATTACCGGCGTCGATGCCGATCTCATTGCCGAAGCCGCGCGCCTCTACGCCACCGGCGGCCCCGCCTGCATCCCCTGGACACCGGTGACCGACCAGCAGGTCTCGAGCACCTCCGCCATCCGCCTGCAAGCCATGCTGCGCGCGCTCTGCGGCCATCTCGACGTGACAGGCGGCGACCAGCTGATCGGCTTCAGTCCCGCCGTGCGCTCGGATTCGGAGATCGAGATGCACGAGGTGCTGGCACCCGAGCAGAAGGCCAAGCAGCTCGGCGCCGACATCTTCCCCGCCTTCACCTATCGCGGCACCAGCCCATTTTGCGATGCTTCCGAGAAGGTCTGGGGCATCCGCTGGGCGAACCTCGTGGGCGGCTGCTACATGGCCCACCCCATGGCCGTGTTCAAGGCGATGGCGGAAAGCGATCCCTATCCGGTGCGCGCCTTCTTCGCCATGGCGAACAACACGCTGGCGGCCTTCGCCAACACCAAGCGCGCCTATGACGCGCTGATGAAC
>CAZVDW010000309.1:0-2201 GCA_964625645.1 uncultured Rhodospirillaceae bacterium | reverse complement strand
GCGTCGGCATCGGGGTCGTGGAATGGCGCGCCTTCGACAGCGATCGCCGAGAGGCCCTTGAGCGGCAGCAGGAACTCCACGGGTCCGTGGCAGGCGTTCAATTTGTCGCCGATCCAGCGGCCGATGCGCGCGCACTCCCCGGCATTGGTCCGCATCAGCGTCACCTGCGCGTTGTGGCGATAGAGGCGGCGGGCGCGATAGCGCTCCGGCACGCTGTCCAGGCCGAAGAAGTTCACCATGTCGAGGGCGCCGCAGGAGCCGACATAGGGCACAGCCGTGCGGGCGATGGCGCCGAGCCGGTCCTCGCCGGCGCTGAGCACGCCGCCGAGCAGAAAGTCGCAGACCTCGGTGGTGGTGATATCGACCACGCCCACCAGGTCGCCGCCATCGACAAGCTGCTCCAGGCAGCGGCCGCCGGTGCCGGTGGCATGGAACACCAGGCAGTCATAGTCGCCTTGCAGCGCCTCGGTCAGGGCGTTGACGCAAGCCGTGGTGACCCCGAACATGGTCAGGCCAAGCGCCGGCTTGCTGTCGTCGATGGCGGGCTGTGTGTGCGTCATCATGCCGGCCATGGCATGCGCCGCATTGGCCAGGACCCGTCGCGAGACCCGGTTCAGCCCGGCGAGATCGGTCACCGGGTGATGCATGAAAATATCCGCCGGCCCGACATAGGCCGAGACGTCGCTCGAGGCCAGGGTCGAGACCATGATCTTCGGCACCCCCACCGCCAGCGCCTGCATGGCCGGCGCGATGATGCTGGTGCCGCCCGAGCCGCCGAGGCCGATGATGCCGCCGATATCGTCGCGCGAGGCGACCAGCCGCCGCAGCGCCGCCGCCATGGCGGTGATGGCATTCCCACGGTCGTCGCAAAACACCGCCGCCGCTCCCTCGGGGTGATGGCTCGCGACCTCGGCCGCCGTGACATCCGCGTCGGCGTCGGCGCTGCGGGTGCCGACATCGACAAGCGTCGTGGCAACGCCCGCGGCTGCGATCAGGTCGCGAACGTAGACCGCTTCCGGCTTTTTGGTGTCGAGCGTGGTGACGACATAGACCGGGCCGGCTGTGAGGGCGTGGGGCATGGCGGTGCGAAACTCAGAGCGGCGGCAAGGCGACGCCGATCTGCTCGAAAATGCCGCGCGGCGCGCCTCCCGGCACCGGATCCGGCCTGATCTCGAGCATCCCATTGTCCTCGACCCGGTAGTAGAAGTAATGCTCGGGAATGGTCACCTCGCGCCCGGTCGCCGGGACCGTGGGAAAGCCGGGCAGCGCCAGTGCCTCGGTGTGCCTGCCGCCCTGGCGCCATTTCACCCGCCAGCGGCCCGGCTCCAGGTTTTCCGGCGGGTCGTTGTCGTAGTGCCAGTCGGGGAAGCCGCTATAGAGCGCGCTGAGAAAGTCGAGGGTCCGCGCCTTGTCCATGCTGCGTACCGGGGTGACGAATTTGACGTCGTCGGCGAAGCTGGCGCCGATGCGCGCGATGTCGTGGCTGCGAAGCCCTTCCATGTATTCGCTCAAGGCGCTGGGTATGTCGGTCATGGCGGGCGCTCGCGTGTGGCGGGAGGTCCCGTTCTAGCCCATTTTTGGTTGGCCATGGCGAAGAAAAGCGATCTCTAATGCAGCCCGCTCAGCGATTTGCGGGTATAGGGCGCGATCTCGGCGTAGCGGTCTTGGCGAACCTTGAGCGGCCATTCGGGCTCCGACAGCAACTGACGGCCGACGGCGGCGAGATCGAATTCGCCCGCGGCCAGACGCTCGATCAATTCGTCGATGCCGGTCGAGTTGGCGCCTGCCCACGAGGGGTCGTCGAGGCCGATACTGCCGACGGTAATCGCCGGCTTGCCGCTCAGCTTCTTGGCCCAGCCGGCGAGGTTGAGGGCCGAGCCCTCGAACTCCGGCTGCCAGAAGCGCCGCGTGCTGCAGTGAAAGACGTCGACGCCCGCGTCGGAAAGCGTCTTCAGGAAGCGCTCCAGCTGCTCGGGCGTTTCGGCGATCTTGGTCTCGTAGTCGTCGATCTTCCATTGCGAGAAGCGGAAGACGACGATGAAATCCGGGCCGACGGCCTGGCGCACCGCCTCCACCACGTCCTTGGCGAAGCGGTTGCGCTGGTCGAAGCCGCCGCCGTATTCGTCGCTGCGCCGGTTCGAGCGCTGCCAGAAGAACTGGTCGATCAGATAGCCGTGGGCGCCGTGGATCTCGACCCCGTC
>CAZVDW010000308.1:0-2744 GCA_964625645.1 uncultured Rhodospirillaceae bacterium | reverse complement strand
CGGCCATGCCCATGGGCATGCCGGGATGGCCTGACTTGGCCGCCTGCACTGCGTCCATGGCGAGGACGCGCAGCGCATTGGCGAGGGTGGCGTGATCGGGCAGGGCGGCGTCCGCAGCGACGCCGTGAGAAACAGCGGAAGACACGTGCTACAGCTCCATGGCCGGGTCTTCGGAAAATGACTGCGGCAAGCAGCCCGGGGCGATGATCGTGGCGCTGGCCGGAGTGCTCCGGAGCGCCACGGCCGGGCGCAACATGACCGCCAATGGAAGGCTCGTCAACCGGTGCGCCGAGGCAGCGGGCCGAGCGCTTCGGTTGACGCTTGTGCGCAGCGCTGGATATCCTGGCGGATGACCGCATAGCGGTTCTTAGGCTGGCCGCTGGGGGCATTGACGTCATGGCATCATTCGACGAGGCGCGGCAACGCTTCGAATCGGCGATCGAGCGCCTGGAGCAGGCGGCGGCCGGTATCGGCGCGGCGCCGGCGGCGGCCGGGCGTGACCGGAGCGCGGAGCTTGCCGAGACCCGCGCCGAGCGCGACCGCCTGGCGGCCGAGCTGACGGAGCTGCGCGCGCAGTGCGACGCCTTGCGGCTGGCGGCCGATCAGGCATCGACGCGGCTCGACGGCACCATCGAGCGCGTACGCGCGCTCATTGGCGAGTGAGCATAACGGGGTATGGGCATGGGCAAGGTTCGCGTACAGATCAACGGCCGCACCTATCCGATCGCGTGCGACGACGGCGAGGAAGACCACATCCGCCAGCTCGGCACCTATCTCGATGCCGTGGTGCGCAACCTCATCGAGACCGGCGGCGGCAGCACCAGCCAGATCACCGACACCCATTTGATGCTGATGGCCGGCCTGATGGTGGCGGACGAGCTTTCCGACGCCTATGCCAAGATCGAGGAGCTCGGCGGCGGCAGCGCAACCGAGCCCGTGGGGAATACCCCGGTGGAGCGTCAGCGCGCCGCCGCCACCCTGGAGGCGATGACCGCGCGGCTCGACGCCATTGCCAGCCGCCTGGAGAGACCTTAAGTTCCGTGCTGGGCGGGTACTGCGCGATACGTCACAGGCGAACATGTCCCTGGGCCAACAGTGATCCACTCGGGAGCTGTCCCTACCGGCGGCGTGCCGTCGGCACATGGCGCCCACCTGTACAAGCAGGCACCAGTGGTACTAAGACGCCAACGGTCGATGCGGTCCCGTCCACCTGATCCCCTCGCCACCGAGAAAGCGCGTCTGCGCCAGGCCTGCCGGGCCGAGCGCGAGCGCCGCGCGCACGATATCGGCGCGCGGCTCGCCGCGGTCTTTCTCGACACCATCCCGCTCGCGCCGGGCGCCGTGGTATCCGGCTATTGGCCGTTCGCGGACGAAGCCGACCCGCGGCCCCTGCTGGCGGCCCTGCACGGCCGGGGCCACGGGCTCTGCCTGCCCGTGACGGTGGCCGGGGAGGCCTTGACGTTCCGCGCCTGGGCGCCTGGCGAGGCGCTTGTGCCGGGCCCGTTCGACACCCGCGAGCCCAGGCCGGAGAAAGCGGAGCAGCGCCCCGACTGCCTGCTGGTGCCTTTGCTCGCGGTCGATGGCGAAGGCTACCGGCTCGGCTATGGCGGCGGCTTTTACGACCGCACCCTGGCCGCGCTCGGCGATGCGCTCGGCGTCGGCCTCGCTTTCGCCTTCCAGCGTTGCGAGCAGGTGCCGCGCGGCGCCCACGACCGCCCGCTCGACTGGCTTGTCAGCGAGGACGGCGCAATGCAATTCGAGAGGGCGGCATGAAGATCCTGTTTTGCGGCGACGTCGTGGGCAGCGCCGGGCGCGCCGTGCTCGCCGACCATCTGCCCGATTTGCGCCGCGACCTGCAGCTCGATTTCGTCGTCGTCAATGGCGAGAACGCGGCCGGCGGCTTCGGCATTACCGGCGCCATCGCCGACTCGTTTTTCGACCTCGGCGTCGATGTCATCAGCACCGGCAACCACGTCTGGGACCAGCGCGAGGTGGCGACGGTGCTGGTGCGCGAGCCGCGCCTGCTGCGTCCCGTCAACTATCCGCCCGCCTCCACCCCCGGCAACGGCATGGGCATTTACGAAGGCCCGCGCGGCGAAAAAGTGCTGGTGGTCAACGTCATGGGGCGGCTCTTCATGGACCCGCTCGACGACCCCTTCGCCGTGCTCGACACGGTCTTTGCCGAGCATCGCCTCGGCGAGGGCATCGACGCGGCGGTGGTCGACGTGCACGCCGAGACCACCAGCGAGAAGCAGGCGATCGGCCATTTCCTCGATGGCCGCGCCACCCTGGTGATCGGCTCGCACACCCACGTGCCGACCGCGGACGGCCAGATCCTGCCTGCCGGCACCGCCTACCAGACCGATGCCGGCATGTGCGGCGACTACGATTCGGTGATCGGCTCCGACAAGGGCATGTGGGTGCAGAAGTTCCGCAGCAAGCTGCCCGTCGGCCGCATCACGCCCTCGAAAGGCGAGGGCACGCTCTGCGCCGTCCTGGTCGAAACCGAGCCCCGCTCCGGCCTCGCCCGCAGCATCGAGCCTGTCGTGCTCGGCGCGCGGCTGCGGGAGCGGCGACCGGGCTGACAGGTTGGCGACAAATTCTCGCCACAAAGCTCTGGTAAGCCTTGACAATGTGATGCGTGCAGGCTTTCGCGAACCCCAATATCTGGTATGTTGGTGGGAGCTGATCGGCAGTATGCGGGAAATTTCATGATGGCAGCGCGGCACCAGAGTCGGTCGGCG
>CAZVDW010000307.1:0-8383 GCA_964625645.1 uncultured Rhodospirillaceae bacterium | reverse complement strand
CGAGCGGGCGTTTGGCGGTGACTACAGCGGCGATACCGAGAGTCGCTATCTGCAACGCGAGGCCGTCGCCCACATATCCGTGCAGGCCTGGATCGACTCCGGCGGGCTGAGCGGGCGGGCGGCCACGGCCAAGGGGCTTTGCGAGTGCCATCGACGCTTCACGGCTTCGCTGCCGCCCGATATGCGCGTCGTCAGCGACCCCGACACGGGGGAGCAGGAAGACCTCACACCGGGCGAATTGCGCCGGCGCGACGTGCGGGTTGGCCGACATGTGCCGGTGAGCCCTGGCGCGGTGCCGCGTTTCCTTTCCCGCTTCGAGGCAGCCTATGGCGGACTTGGGCGCACGGAGGCTGTGCTCGCATCCGCCGCCGCGCATCACCGCCTGCTTTGGATTCACCCCTTTCTCGACGGCAACGGCAGGGTCGCGCGGTTGATGTCCCATGCCATGCATCTGGCGCTGCTGGATAGCGGCGGGCTGTGGTCCGTGGCGCGCGGGTTGGCGCGCAACACTGCCGCCTATCGCGACCACCTCGCTGCCTGCGACGGACCGCGACGGGGCGATACCGACGGCCGCGGTGCCTTGAGCGATGCGGCGCTTGCGGATTTCACCAAGTTCTTCCTACGGACCTGTCTCGACCAGGTGGTCTTCATGGAGCGACTCATCGAGCCGGCACGCCTCGAGGCACGCGTTCTGCTATGGGCGGAGGAGGAGGTGCGCATCGGCGCGCTACCGCCGCAAGCGCTAAAGCTCATGCGGGCGGTGTTGCGTCAGGGCGCCATGGCACGAGGTGAAGTGCCGGCACTCCTGAAACTTGGCGATCGCCAGGCGCGCCGCGTCAGTGCCGCGCTTATCACTGCTGGCGCACTCACGGCCGACAGCTCGCGCGCGCCCCTTCGCCTGGCCTTTCCCGCCAGCCTCGCCGCCCGCTGGTTACCCGGCCTGTTCCCGGAGGCCTGAGCCGCGCCGTCGCGGCAGCTGTTCGATATCGGGGCCGATTGCGGTCTCGGCGCGACGCAGGTCGCAGGCGTTCTGCAAATTGAGCCAGAACTGAGCGCTGTTGCCGAACCAATGGCCAAGCCGCAGCGCGGTATCCGCAGTAACGCCGCGCTGGCCGTGGACAATTTGCAGCACGCGATTGGGCGGCACGGCGATCTGACGCGAGAGCTCGGTCGGCGTGAGGCCGATCTCGTCAAGCTCATCGGCAAGCATCTCGCCCGGGTGGATGGCAGGTCGGCTCATGGTCTGGCGCACCCTTTTCTAACGGCAGTCAGCAATAACCGCCAATCAAACGAATGCGTTCCAATCGAGAGGATCGCCACAGTCATTCATGTTCAAGTAGCATATTGGCGCGTTGACGCCGATGGCTCGGCTGGATGGCGTTTCCTTACACTTGGTGAAACGCCATGAATTGGGACTCGAATGGTCTCTCAGTGCGCGGTTTGTCGCGAGCTCAATTGTCCTGACAAGGAAACGCGAGCGCGCCGAGGGCCACCGGGGAGGGCCTGCTCGGCGCGCTCGCGCCAGACGTCTAGTTACCGGTGGTGTAGCTGCAATCCCACCAGGTGGCGTAGCCCATGCCGTTGCCCATGTCGTCGGCGGCGACCGAGACGCCCTTGAACATGCCGCTGCCGGTCGCGCCGGCGAACTTGCCGCTGCCCGAGACGATCGTGAACGGCCCGCCGGTCTCCGGGAAGGCGCCGCTGCCGGCCCATTCGAGAACCATCTTGTCGCCGGCGGCATCCTTCAGGATGCAGACGCCCTTGGAGGCGCCCTCGCCGCCCTTGACGTGCCACAGGCCGGGGCATTGCGAGGTCATGTTATGGGTCGGGTCGCGGCTGTCGTCGTTAAAGAAGGTGCCGCTGAACTCGCCCGTGAAGATGAAATCGCCATCGCCAAGGCCATAGACCGTGCCCTTGCCGAGCCAGCCGAACTGGCCGTTGCAGCTGCCGGCATAAGCGCTTGTCGCCAGCATGACGATGCCGACGGCGAACAGTACAAAGAGCTTTCTCATGTGAAGTCTCCCCTCTCATTTTCCTGTCCGGGTCTATCCCGTCAGGCTTTTCGCATCGGGAGAATGCTACCATAAGATCGTAACGGGTGCGAATCGATCAGCCGCCGCGCTCAATCTGCAGGCGCCTCGGGAATGTCCAGCCCTGCCTTGCGCAGGCCGTCGATGATGTGGGCGATGTGCTCTTCGTCGTGGTACCACTTGCGCAAGACAGCATATGCCTCGGCGGCGAAATTCGGATAGACCGCGAGCAGCTCGGCGACGGCGGCCCGGGCGTCGTCGTCGCGGCCCAACTGGCCGCTCACGAAGGCCAGATTGAGATATGTGAAATACAAGCCTGGAATATTCATTTGCCGGGCCCGCACCAGCGCCGCTTCGTATTCCCGCTTACGATAATGATTGTCGACAAACGGCTGATGATACCAGTTCGGATAGAAGGGGCTGAGCGCCATGGCCCTTTGCACAAGCTCCAATCCCCACTCCCAACGGCCGGCATGAGCGACGTACCAGCCGACCGAGGCGAGCACGTCGGCGTTGTTGGGATTGAGAGCGACCGCACGCTCGGCTTCCACGACTAATTGTTCAGACTCACGATAGAAAAAATGTGCCCGCACGAGCGCCAGTCGCGCCCAGGCATTCGCAGGATCCAGCTCTGCCGCCGTTTGCGCGGCGTCGCGGCTTTGTGCCAAGGCATCGTGAGGCGCCGGGCGGCTGTTGAAGCGATTTCCGTATTCCATCGCATAGACATTGGCGAGCCGTGCCCAGGCTTCGGCATTGTCCGGTTCGCGCTCGACGGCGCGCTCGAGACAATCCCTGGCGACCAAATGTGTCTTTGCCGACATGCGGCGGCGAAATTCGTTATGCCGAAGCATGCATTCGTAGATGTCGAGGCTCTCGGTACGGCTTGCCCCGGCTTGTTCCAGCCCGGCGCGTACGATGGCGCCATGACTATCGGCGAGTGTGGCAACGATCCTGCCGGTGATGTCGTCCTGCACCGCGAACAGGTTTGCTGCCGTGAGCTGGCGCTCATAGGTCTCGGCCCAGAGATGGCCACCGCTTGTCGCGTCGAGCAGCTGCACGGTGACGCGGATCGTCTCGGCCGCCTTGCGCATGCTGCCTTCGACCACATAGTCGGCGCCGAGCTCGCTTCCCACCTCGCGCACATCGACGGCGCGGCCTTTGTAGGTGAAGGTCGAGTTGCGCGCGATCACCCCGAGCCCGTCGAAGCGCGTCAGCGCCGCGATGATCTCCTCGGTCAGCCCGTCGACGAAGTAGTCTTGTTCCGGGTCGTTGGAAATATTGTCGAAAGGCAGCACCGCGACGACGGGGTGCGCCAAGCCTGCCTCGGCCTCGAAGGCGAGCGCCTTTTCGTAGCCTTCCATCAATTTTTCGACGACCGAGGCGTCGGCGATCAGTCGGCCGAACGCTTCTCGCACCAATGTGGCTGACAGGCCCGGCTCCCGGCGTCGCGTCTCGGCGAGCGCCGCGCGCGCTTCTTCGGCATTGCCGAGCTGGCCGTGGACCATGGCCAGGCGAATGCTATAGACCCAACGGGAAAGCTCAACGAAATTTCGTGCGTATTCCAGCGCACGAGAATATTCACCAAGTCTGTAATAGTAAAAAAATGGAACACCATACAACCAAGCCGGAACCTCTGTTCCCATATGCCTTTCTACTTGAGTAAACAGATCCAAGCCTCGATCCCATTCACCCGAATAGGCGGTCAACCAGGTCATTTCTGCCAGAGTCTCGATGTTGTTCGGGTTGAGGTCGATCGCCTTATCGGCTTGCAAGCGGAATTCTCCCAAATTTCTCTTCATGAAAAAGGCGTAAGCTAAGGCATGCCTAACCTTTTGATGATTCGGGTCGAGAGCAACCGCGCGATTCAAGACTGAAAGGGCGGCCTCGAGGGACGGAGAACCATCAGGGCGCGGGTTGAGATTGGACCAAAATTCATCAACATAGATTTGCCCCAGCCAAGCCAGACCATCGACATAATCGGGCTCGCGCTCGACTGCTGCCTCCAGGCAAGTCCGTGCATCCAGATGGGTTTCCGGCTCTCCGATGCGTTGCCACCGATAAGCTAGCAAAATGCACTCGTAGGATTCGATTTCCTCAGGCGGTCGTCTTTGGAGCTCGCGGATGCGGGCTGCCGCGATAGCACCGAAATTACCGCCGATGGCGGCGGCGATGCGGGCGGTGATATCGTCCTGCAGGGCGAACAGGTCGTCGGTGGTCAGGGCGCGGTCGTAGGTCTCGGCCCAGACGTGGGCGCCATCGTCGGCATCGAGCAGCTGCACCGTGACGCGGATGGTGTCGGCTGTGCGGCGCACACTGCCCTCAAGCACGTAGTCGGCGCCGAGGTCGCGGCCTACCTCGCGCACATCGACCGCTTGGCCCTTGTATTGGAAGGACGAGTTGCGGGCGATCACCTTGAGCTCGGTGAAGCGCGATAGCCTGGTGAGAATATCCTCGGCGATGCCGTCGGCGAACCAGTCGTCTTCGCCGGCGGACTCGTCAAATGGCAGCACCGCGATCGCCGGGCCGGTGGCGAGCGTTGGGATTGGGTCCTGGGGCTCGGCTATGGATATCTCGGCCGGGGGCTCGGATGCCAGCCACAAGGCGTTGACGGCGACCAGCGCCAGTACCAGAACCACTGCAAGTGCGGCCGGCCGCCAATGGTCGGGCCATTTTCGCGTGATCGGCGCCGCTTCGCCCTCGGCGAGGACGCGGAAGGCGCGCACCGGGTGCTCGATGTTCTTGACCTTGTGCTCGCCGAGGTCGGCGAAGCCGAACGTTACCCGGCCGCGGATGGTGGCCTGCACCGCATCCGAGACCGCGACCGAGCCGGGCGCCGCCAGGCCTTCGAGGCGGGCGGCGATGTTGACGCCGTCGCCGTATATGCTGCCGTCGGCCTTCTCGTGGATATCGCCGAGGTGCACGCCGACGCGGAAGCGCATGCGCCGCGCCTCGGGCGTTCCCGCATCGGCCGCGGTAAGCTCTGCCTGCACCGCCATCGCGGCTTCCACGGCGCCGGCCGTGGTCTCGAACACCGCCAGCACGCTGTCGCCTGCCGTGTCCACCACGCGGCCCTGGTTGGCGGTGATGTGCCCGGTGAAGATCGCGCGGGCGGCGTCGAGCGCGGCGATGGTTGCCGTCTCGTCGTCGGCCATGAGGCGCGAATAGCCGACAACGTCGGCAGCGAGTATCGCCGCCACGCGCTGCCGCTGTCCGCTCTCCTGCTCGGCCATCGCCCGCTTCTTCCCCTCGCAAGCGGGGAATGCTACGTCGTGTGTCCGAGCCGCGCCATACGTTTTATCAGGTGCCTGGAGAGTGACGGTGAGCGACGCACCGCGTCTGAAAGTGCTGGACGTCCGTCTCTACGAGCGCCCCGTGAGGCTGCGCCTGCCGTTCCGCTTCGGGGTGATCACCTTGCGCGAGGCGCCGCAGGCCTTCGCACGTGTTCTGGTGCAAGGCGAGGACGGCCGCGAGGCCTGGGGCGCGGCGGCCGAGATGCTGGTGCCGAAGTGGTTCGACAAGTCGCCGGAGCTGAGCAACGCCGAGAATATCGCTCATTTGCGCCGCGCCGCGCACAACGCCGCCCGGCTCTATCGCGAGGCAGGGCCGCAGACCGCCTGGGGACTGTTCGCGGCAAGCTATGAGAGTCATGTCGCGCAATGCGCCGAGGCGGGCATGAACGGCCTGGTCGCCGGTTTCGGCACGGCACTGCTCGACCGTGCGGTGCTCGATGCGCTTTGCCGCCTTGCCGGTGTTTCCGTGTTCGATGCCATCCGCGCCAATCTCCCCGCGCTGCAGTGGGACGGTTTGGACATGGCGGGCTTTCTTGCGTCGCGACCCAAGCCTGCGACGATCGCCATCCGCCATACCATCGGCATGGTCGATCCGCTGGACGACGACGACCGCACGCCCGAGACCGACATCGCCGACGGCCTGCCGGTGACCCTGGAAGAGGTCATCGCGGCCTACGGCAACCGGTATTTCAAGATCACCGTTTCAGACGACGTCGATGCGGCGGTGGCGCGCCTCGAAAGGGTGGCCGCGATTCTCGATCGCTCGCCCGAGCCCTATGTCGCGACGATCGACGGCGGCGAGCAGTTCACCGATATCGCCGGTGTCGCTGCGCTGTGGCAGGCAATTGCGGCGTCGCCGCGCCTGGACCGCTTGTGCCGCTCGATCGAATTTCTCGAGCAACCGCTGCATCGCGCGGTCACCTTCGAGCAGGATATCGCGGCGGCAGGCGTCGCTTGTGCGGTCATCATCGACGAGGCCGACGGCGACTTTGGCGCCTTCTCGCGCGCCCGCGCTCTCGGCTATCAGGGCGTTTCCTACAAGGGCTGCAAAGGCATATACAAAGGCCTCATCAACGCCGCTCGCTGCGAGCTGTGGAACGCCGCGGCCGGGGAGGGGCGCTTTTTCATGACGGCAGAAGATCTGACCACCCAGGCCGGCATCTGCGTGCAGCAGGACACCGCGATGGCGGCGCTGATCGGGGTCGGCCACGTGCAGCGCAACGGCCATCACTACGCCAACGGCATGAGTGCCGTGCCCGAGCGGGAAGCTGCGGCCTTTCTCGAAGCCCATGCCGACCTCTATCATCGCAGCCAAGGCGTGGTGCGCTTGACGATGGAAAAGGGCAAGGTTGCCTTGGGCTCGCTCGCCTGCCCCGGTTTTGCGGTGGCGGCCGAGCCGGACTGGGAAGCGATGGAGACAATGGCGGAATGATGATTGAGTCAGCTTCGGACAGTGCTCTCGCCGGCCGGCTCGCCCGCGCGCTCGAAGGCGAGGTGTTGTTCGACGCCTTCAGCCGCGGCCGCTATGCGACCGATGCCTCGATCTACCAGATCGCGCCGCTCGGCGTCGTGGTGCCGAAATCCGTCGCCGATATCGAGGCGGCGGTGGCCATCGCGAAGGACGCAGGCGTGGCGGTGCTGCCGCGCGGGGGCGGTACCTCGCAATGCGGCCAGACCGTAGGCGAAGCGCTGGTCGTTGATACATCGAAATATCTCAACGGCATCGTCGATGTCGATGTCGCGGCGCGCCGCGCGACGGTAGAGCCCGGCCTGGTGCTCGACCATCTGAATGGCGCGCTCAAGCAGCACGGCCTGTTCTTCCCCGTCGATATCTCGACCGGCAGCCGGGCGACCCTCGGCGGCATGGCCGGCAACAATAGCTGCGGCGCGCGCTCGATCCGCTACGGCAACATGGTTCACAACGTGCACGCCATCGAGGCCCTGGTCGATGGCACCCGCCACCGCTTCGCCCCCGTGCCGGGCAATCTCGACGGGCTTGACGGCGCGCCGGCTTATGCGGCGCTGGTGCAGGACATGCGGGCGCTGGCCGCGCGCGAGGCCGACGAGATCGCCGCCCGCTTCCCCAAGCTCTTGCGCCGCGTCGGCGGCTACAATATCGAGACCATCGCACCGGGCGGCCACAATATGGCCAGCCTGCTGGTCGGCTCGGAGGGCACGCTCGGCTTCTTCACCGGCCTCGAGCTCGATCTGCAGCCCTTGCCGCCCAACAAGGTGCTCGGCATCTGCCATTTCACCTCCCTGCACGATGCCATGGCGGCGACCCGGCATATCGTGGCGCTGGGACCGAGCGCCGTCGAGCTGGCCGACCGGGCGCTCATGGAACTCGCCCGCGAAGTGCCGCTTTACGCCGCCACCATCGAGCGCTTCGTCAAGGGCCGGCCGGACGCCATTCTGCTGGTCGAGTTCGCCGGCGACGAGCTCGCGCCTCAGCAACGGTTGCTGACGCAACTGGGCGAGCTGCTTGGTGACCTGGGGCATGGTGACGCGGTGGTCGAGGTCATCGACGGTGCCGAGCAAGCGCAAGTCTGGGACATGCGCAAGGCCGGCCTCAACATCGTCATGTCGATGAAGGGCGCGGGCAAGCCGGTCTCCTTCGTCGAGGATTGCGCGGTGCCGCTGGAGGACCTCGCCGAATATACCGATCGCCTGACCGCGATATTCGAAAAGCATGGCACGCGCGGCACCTGGTATGCGCACGCCTCGGTTGGTTGCCTGCATGTGCGCCCGGTGCTTAACATGAAGGAGGAAGGCGGCGCCAAGGCCATGCGCGCGATCGCCGAAGAGGCCTTCGAGATGGTGCGCGAATACAAAGGCTCGCACTCCGGCGAGCACGGCGATGGCCTGGTGCGCTCGGAATTCCACGAGGCCATGTTCGGCCCGCGCATGGTCAAGGCTTTCGAGGACGTAAAAGACCGTTTCGACCCGGCCGGACAGTTCAACCCGGGCAAGATCGTGCGCCCGCCGCGCATGGACGACCGTGCGCTGTTCCGCTATGCGCCGGGCTATGCGCCTGAGCCGCACCAGCCGGTCTTCGACTGGTCG
>CAZVDW010000306.1:0-2804 GCA_964625645.1 uncultured Rhodospirillaceae bacterium | reverse complement strand
GCGTACTTGGTCAACATCGCTCGACCCAGAGGCGTCGTCCAAGGGGCGGAGTAGATGGAGAGCGTCTTGTGTCCGATATGATTGAACTGGCGCGACATTATGGCCGATATGGCTATCGCCGGGTCGCCGTCATGCTGAGAGAAGCTGGCTGGCAGGTCAGTTTTTGGTTTTGTTTAAAAAGCGGTGCGACTCCTATTCTGCGGCTAGCGCTTCGCCACCATCCTTGTCCTCGCCAATGAACGCCCGCATCAGTTCCGCTTCGCGGACGAGCATGAGTTGGCGGTTGCGGTCTTTGATGTGGCCGAAGCCGCGCAAGGTTAGCGGAAGTTCGGCGAGTTTGACGGCGATGGCATGGTTAGCGGGGGAGAGGCCGTCGACCAGCACCGCCGTTAGGGTCTCGAAGTCGGTGATGTCCTGGCGTTCGCGGCGGCGCTCGTCAGTTTTGGAAAAGATGTCGAACGTGGTGCCGCGCAAGCCCTTGCACTTGACGAGGAACTTGAGCGCTTTGATGATCCAGGGGCCGAACTCGGACTTGATGGGCAAACTGGTAGCTGGGTCTAGCCTGGCCAACAGCGGTGGGGCCAGATGGAACTTGAGCGTGCCACCAGTCTCAAAGGTTCGGACCAGCGCTGCCTCAAAACGGCCGTCGGTATAGAGCCGGGCGACTTCGTATTCGTCCTTGATGGCCATCAGCTTGTAGTAGGACCTTGCCACCCTATCGGCGAGCTCACTCTTGGCGTTGGGTACCGCCGCTTTTTCGGCGGCCACGACGATATCGACTAATGCCTTGTAGCGTTTGGCATAGGCGGCGTTCTGGTATTGAGTGAGGTCGCTAATTCTATCCGAAATGAAGTCTGTCTTTGGCCCTCGTTGGGTTGGGGACGGCCCCTCCCTTATAAGCTTCTCTACGGCGCTTATATCGTATGCCGCACGTCTTCCCCACTCGAGGGCTTGGACGTTGAATTCAACCGCGACGTCGTTGATCTCGATGGCGCGGATCAGCGCTTTGAGACCCAAGGGCAATAGTCCCTTTTGGTAGGCGTAGCCGACTAGGAACAGATTGGCGCCGATGGTGTCGCCTAGGAGCCGGCGTGCGAGGTCGGTGGCCTCGATATATTCGGAATTGGGCTCGCCCGTCTCGCTGATGCCGGCCGCGGCGTCAATGGCCATTTTCAAGCGTCGTTTAGGAAAGTGCAGGTCCGGATCCCGGGTAAACTCCGCCGTCATAGTCTCGTGTTCGTTGACCACCGCACGGGTGCGACCGGGCTGCAGCTTGTCGAGCGTCTCCTCGACGCTGGACGTTACCATATCGAAGCCGAGCAACAAATCGGCGCTGCCTGCCGCGATCCGCACGGCATGGAGTTTTTTGGGCTCTTCACATATTCGAACATGCGCATAGACGGCGCCGTTCTTCTGTGCAAGTCCGGCGATGTCCAGTACCGTCACGCCTTTGCCCTCGACGTGTGCGGCCATGGCGAGCAGGGCTGAGACTGTGACCACGCCGGTGCCGCCGATACCGCCGATGACGATAGAGTAGGGCTCGGCGCTCGAAGCCGGCACCGGGTCGGGCAGCGAGGCGAAGGGCGTTGAGACATCGACCTTGGCTCCCTTGAATGCCAATGCAGCTTTCGGCTTGAGAAGCTTGGCGCCATGCACGGTGACGAAGCTTGGACAAAAGCCGTCAATGCAGGTGAAATCCTTGTTGCAATTCGATTGGTCGATGGCGCGCTTGCGCCCAAATTCGCTTTCCTTTGGGATGATTGAGACGCAGTTAGACGTGATGCCACAATCGCCGCAGCCCTCGCAGACGAGTTCGTTGATATAGACGCGTTTGGCCGGGTCGGGGAAGGTGCCCCGCTTCCTCCTACGACGTTTTTCTGCCGCACAGGTCTGGTCGTAGATCAGTGCGCTAACGCGCGGATACTCGCGTAGTTCGCGTTGCAGCGCATCCATCTCGTGGCGTTCGTGGAAGGAGGTGTTCGCGGGCCATTGAGTGCCTGCGGAGTACTTGCCGATCTCGTCGGTGACGACGGCGATTCTTTCGACGCCCTCGGCGTGAATTTGGCGTGCGATCATCGCTGGATCCAGGGGGCCATCGAAGGGCTGGCCACCAGTCATCGCAACCGCGTCGTTGTAGAGGATTTTGTAAGTGATGGGGACCTCGGCGGCGACGGCGGCGCGAATCGCCAGAATGCCGCTATGATAGTAGGTACCGTCGCCCAGGTTGGCGAAGATGTGTGGCGTTTCGGTAAATGGCGACTGGCCGATCCAGTTAGCACCTTCACCGCCCATGTGAGTGAAGGTCTCAGTGTCGCGTTCCATCCAAATGGCCATGAAATGGCAGCCGATTCCGGCGGCGGCGCGCGAGCCTTCCGGCACTTTGGTAGAAGTGTTGTGGGGGCAACCCGAGCAAAAATACGGGATGCGCTGGATATCTGTGGAGCGGTTGGAGAGTTCTTTCTCCTTGGCATTAAGGAATTCGACGCGGTTGGTGATGGCCTCGGAAGTGTGGTAGGGCTGCAAGCGAGTGGCGATGACGCGTGCGATCATCGCAGGCGTCAGTTCGCCGGCGGAAGGCAGGATCCACTCACCCTTCTCATCGAATTTGCCGACCACGCGGGGGCGTTGTGAGGCTTCGCAGTTGAAGAGCTGTTCCTTCAACTGGTTCTCGATGACGGCCCGTTTTTCCTCAATGACGACGACTTCGGAGAGGCCTTTGGTGAAATTGCGCACGACCTCCGGTTCCAGTGGCCAGGGCATGCCAATTTTGAGAAGCCGTAAGCCAATCCGGTCGGCCTCGGTTT
>CAZVDW010000305.1:0-4218 GCA_964625645.1 uncultured Rhodospirillaceae bacterium | reverse complement strand
TGGCCTATTCGAAGGACATGCAGGAAGACAAGGAGCCGGTGTTCGACGCCCTCGACACGCTGCTGCTGTGCGCCCGTGCCGCGGCCGGCATGATCGGCGATATGCAGGTCGACGAGGCGCGCATGCGGGCCATGGCCGGGGTCGGCTTCAGCACGGCGACCGATCTGGCCGATTGGCTGGTGCGGGTGCTCGGCATGCCTTTCCGCGAGGCCCATGGCGTCACCGGGCAGCTGGTGCGCCTGGCGGAGGAGCGGGATTGTGACCTCGCGGACCTGCCCCTGGACGCCATGCAGGGCGTCGAGGCGGCGATCGACGTGCGCGTTTTCGACGTGCTCGGGGTGGAGCAATCGGTTGCCAGCCGCCAGAGCTATGGCGGCACGGCGCCCGATCAGGTGCGGGCGGCCATCAGCCGCGCCCGGGAGCGTTGGCTGTGAGCCGCCGCGAGATTTTGCTGGGACTGCTGGCGGCGGCCCTTGCCGGCTGTGGCCGCAAGGGCGATCCGAAGCCGCCGTCGAGCGACGACGAGGACGAGCGTTAGTGGACCATTTCGCCTATCGTGACGGCATGCTGCATGCCGAGTCCGTGCCGCTTGCCGCCATCGCCGAGGCGGTGGGAACGCCATGCTATTGCTATTCCACGGCCACCATCGCCCGCCACTATCAGGTCATCGCCGATGCCTTTGCCGGGCGCGACGCGCTGATCGCCTATTCCGTCAAGGCCAACGGAAACCTGGCTGTCATCGCCACCCTGGCGCAACTCGGTGCCGGCGCCGATGTGGTCTCGGAGGGCGAGATTCGCCGTGCGCTGGCGGCCGGCGTGGCGCCGGACAAGATCGTCTTTTCCGGGGTCGGCAAGACCCGCGACGAGATGGCCTACGCCCTGTCCTCGGGCGTGGCGCATTTCAATGTCGAATCGGAGCCCGAGCTGGCGGCCTTGTCGGCGGTGGCGTCCTCGCTCTCGGCTACGGCCTTGGTGGCGCTGCGCGTCAACCCGGACGTCGATGCGGGCTCGCACGACAAGATCTCGACCGGGCGGCGGCACGACAAGTTCGGCATCGCCATCGGCCAGGCGCCTGAGCTTTATGCCCGGGCGGCGGCACTGCCGGGGCTCGACGTCGATGGCGTCGATGTGCATATCGGCTCGCAGCTGACCGATCTCGAGCCTTTCCGCCGCGCCTTCGGACGCGCCATCGACCTCGTCAGGGCACTCGGCGCGGCGGGCCACGCCATTCGCCGCCTCGACCTCGGCGGCGGGCTCGGCATCCCCTATACCGAAGAGGCGCCGCCGTCGCCGGCCGCCTATGCCGAGATGGTCTTTGCCCTGACCGAGGGGCTCGACTGCCGCATCGTGCTGGAGCCGGGGCGGGTCATCGTCGGCAATGCCGGCATATTGCTGGCGCGGGTGATCTACGTGAAGGAGGCCGAGGCACGGCGCTTCGTCATCGTCGATGCGGCGATGAACGATCTCGTGCGCCCGGCCATGTATGCCGCCCGCCACGCTATCGCTCCGGTCGCCGAGCCCGGGCCCGGCGCGGCTTTCCAGGCCGCGGACGTGGTCGGCCCGGTTTGCGAATCCGGCGATACCTTCGCCACCCAGCTTGCCCTGCCGCCGCTCGCCGCGGGCGACCTCATCGCTTTCCGCTCGGCCGGCGCCTATGGCGCGGTCATGTCCTCGACCTATAACGGCCGCCTGCTGGTTCCCGAAGTCTTGATCGATGGTGAGCGCTGGGCGGAGGTGCGCCCGCGCATGGAATATGAGACACTTCTGGGCATGGACCGCTTGCCCGAATGGTTGCGCGAGACGGTGACGCCGTGAGGCGCCGCGGCGCAATGGCTTTGCCCGGGCTTTGGCGCAAGGTCGCCATGAGCCGCGCGGCGCTGGCCTGGGAGCGCCTGGTCCCGGCGCTGTTGCCGGCGCTCGGCGTGCTCGGCGGCTTTGCCGTCATGACCGTATTCGGCCTGTGGTCGTTGTTGCCGGGCTGGCTGCACGCGCTTGGCCTGGTGGCGTTCGCCGGCCTCTTCGCCTGGGCGCTCTGGCTGGGGCGGGCGGCATTTCATGCGCCGGCGCGCGACGCCGCTATTCGCCGTCTCGAGCGCACCAGCGCTGTCGACCACCGGCCGCTGTCGACCGTGCTGGATCGCCCGGTACAGGCTGGCGATCCGGTTGCCGGGGCGGTCTGGCGGGCTCACATCCGGCGCATGCGGGCCCTGCTCGCCAGGCTCCATGTCGGCTGGCCCGAGAGCGCGCTGTGGCGGCGCGATCCGCTGGCCCTGCGCGCGGGCATCGCCTTGCTCCTGCTGATCGGTGTCATAGGTGCCGGCGACCGCCTGTCCTCCCATGTGGCGGACGCCTTCGCCCCGGACATGTCGGCCTTCGCGGCGGCCGGGCCGGGGCGGCTGACCGCCTGGATCGACCCGCCGGACTATACCGGCCTGGCGCCGATCTTCCTCACCGAGGCGCGCGATCTCGGCGTCGATGAAACCCTGGTAGAGGCGCGCGATGCCCCGGTCACGGTGGTGGCCGGTAGCGTGCTGGTGGCGCGGGTCCACGGCGGCGGCCTGCTTCCCACCATGCGCCACGGCGACAGGGCGGCGAAGTTCGTCGCCGAAAGCGATAGCGAATTCGCCCTCGATGTCACGCTCGACACCGATACCGCGCTGACCATTAGTCAGGGCACGCACGCGCTCGGCGAATGGGCCGTGAGGATCGTCCACGACCTGCCGCCGACGGTGGCCTTGGCCGACGATCCCGAGGCCACCCGGCGCAGCGTTCTGACGCTGGCCTATGAGGCAAGCGACGATTTCGGCCTGGCCGGCGTCAGCGCCGAGATCGACCGCCCGGGCGCCGCGCCGTCGCCCGTCGCCGGGGCGGTCAGCCTGTCCTTGCCGCTTGCGGGCGTCGCGCCGGCCGCGGCCGCGGGCACCAGCTACCACGATCTCACGCCCCATCCCTGGGCCGGCCTGCCGGTCAATCTCGTGCTGCGCGCCACCGACACGGCCGGCCAGACGGGCGAGGCCCCGGTCCTCAACATGGTGCTGCCGGAGCGCGAGTTCCGTCACCCGGTGGCGGCGGCGATCGTCGAGCAGCGGCGCATTCTGGCCTTAACTCCCGATCAGGTCGAGCTGGTGCGCGAAGGCCTGGCCGCCATCGCCGCGGACGCGCCCGCCTATGGCGAGGACGTGGTGGCCTTTCTCGGCCTGACCATGGCCGCCGAGCGGCTGCTGCTGATGCGCGACAACGAGGGCTTGCAGGAGGTCGTCGACCTCCTTTGGGACATCGCGCTGCGGGTCGAGGATGGCGCCTTGTCGCTGGCCGAAAATGCCCTGCGCCAGGCCGAGGAGGCCCTGCGCGAGGCCCTGGCGGAAAATGCCGATGGCGACGTCCTCGCCGAGCTCATGGAGCAGTTGAAGGAGGCGCTCGACGAATATCTCGAGGCTCTTGCCGAGGCTGGCGAAAACCGCTCGCCGCTCGATCCCAACAGGCAGGCGACCGATCCCAACGCCAACGCGGTCGATCGCCAGGACCTGCATGCCATGATCGATCAGGCGCGGGACATGGCGATGACCGGCGCCCCGGACGCGGCCCAGGAGATGCTGAACGAGCTGCAGCGCATGCTCGAGAACCTGCGCTCGCAAAGCGAGATGCCGCGCGCCCAGGAAGGCGAAGGCGATCCGATCCTGCGCGAGTTGCAGGAGATCATGAGCGATCAGGATCAATTGATGGATGAGACCCTCGAAGAGGCGCAGTCCGGCAGGCGCGGCCGGCGTGATGACGACCAGCAGGGCGGCGGCAGGTCGGGTGCCGAAACGCAGGAATCGTTGCGCCGTCAGCTTGGCAATGTCATGCGTGGCGTCGGCGAGGCCGGAGGCTCAATCCCCGGCGGCCTGGGCCGTGCCGAGCGTGCCATGCGCGAGGCCCGCGAGCAGTTGCGCGGCGGACGCCCGGATCGTGCCGTGGGCTCCCAGGCCGAGGCTCTGCAACAGTTGCAGGAAGGCGCCGGCGAGATCATCGAGCGCATGATGGGCCAGGGTGAGGGAGGACAACCCAGCGACCAGGGTTTCCAGCGCTCCAACGATGGCGGCCGCGATCCCCTCGGCCGGGTGCCGCCGAACAATCGCGGCAACGCCATCGGCCGTGTCGATATCCCGGAAGTCTCGGATGTCCAGCGCAGCCGCGAGATCCTCGACGAGCTCTATCGCCGGGCCGGCGAGCGCAGCC
>CAZVDW010000304.1:0-3758 GCA_964625645.1 uncultured Rhodospirillaceae bacterium | reverse complement strand
TGAGCTGGAGCGGCCCATGCTGACCGGGCGTCCGGGCGCGGATCGCATCACGCCCGCGCAGCCGCAGCCGATGCCAGCTGTCGCGGCCCACGACGCCGCGGTCGCGGACAGCGCACCCGAGGCCCCCCGCCCGCGGCTGTTCGACTGGATGAAGCGCAGCGGCCGCCCGGCCGAGGCCACGCCGGCGCCTGCGGCACCAGCCCCGCAGACCCAGCCGGCAGCGCTGCGCGAGCCGGTTCTGGAAGGCGCCGCCGCGGCACCGGCGGCTCCGCCCATCCCCGCCAGCATGGCACCTCGGGCGCCGGCGGAGCCGGCTGCCCCGGCCCCTGCCGAGGAGGATCTGCTCGACATCCCGGCCTTCCTCCGCCGTCAATCGACTTGACTGAGGAGATAGCCGTAACATTCGGTAACAAAGAGTGATTTGAGGGTTTGCGAAGGGCTTGCTACAAGCTCTTCCAGGCCCTCGATCGGGCTGGGTGACGAGAAACCCTGCCACAAGGCATGGCCGGGACGATAGGGGACCAGGTGACGGCAAGCCAGCAAACGACGATTCGCGAGTCTATCTGCTGCGCGGGCATTGGCCTGCATGGCGGCCAGACCGTGCGGCTGACATTGAAGCCGGCGGCAGCGGGCAGCGGGATCGTGTTCGTGCGTACCGATCTCGCCGGGGCTCGTGTGCCGGCGCGCTTCGCTGCGGTAAGCGACACCCGCCTCGGCACCACCATCAGCGGCGAGAGCGACGCCAGCGTCGCCACCGTCGAGCATCTGATGGCCGCCGCCTGGGGCTGCGGCATCGACAATCTCGAGGTCGAGATCGACGGCTCTGAAGTGCCGGTCATGGATGGCAGCTCGGAGCCCTTCGTGTTCCTGCTTGACTGTGCCGGCCGGCAAACCCTGCCGGCGCCGCGCCAGTGCATCCGGGTGCTGCGGCCGGTGACGGCGGAGAACGGCTCGGGGCTCATCACCTTGCTTCCCGACCCGATCCTGTCCATGGCCTTGGAAATCGATTTCGACAACCCCTTGATCGGCCGCCAAAGCCTGGACGAGGTCTGCGACGGCACGCTGTTCAAGAGCGAATTGGCGCGCGCCCGCACCTTTGCCATGGCGGACGACATCGCGGCCTTGCATGCCGCCGGCCTGGCCCAAGGCGGTAGTCTCGACAACGCCGTCGTGGTCGGCGACGGCAAGGTGCTCAACGAGGGCGGCTTGCGTTTCGCGGACGAATTCGTTCGCCACAAGATGCTCGATTGCCTCGGCGATCTCTATTTGGCCGGCGCGCCGCTGCTGGCGCGGGTCGAGGCAAGCTGCACGGGCCACACGCTGAACAATGCGGTGCTGCACGCTTTGTTTGCCGACACTGCCAATTGGTGCCTCGAAACGGCGCCTGTCGAAGCCTGGGCCGGAGAGGCCCTCGCCGCCACCGCCTGAGGCCGAGGCTCCAGGCTCGCCGCGGGCGCGGCACTGTGCTATTGATCGCCCGCCGCGTCCGAATCCGCCTCCGGAGCCATCATGACCGCCGCGCCCCTGCCTCAGATCGATGCCGCCTCGCTGGTGGCGTTTCCCGCCGAGCGACCATCGCTTGAGCTGCATGCCCGCGAAGTGAAGAGCGCTCGCGCGCTGTGCGCCGAGGCCTTGGCCGGCGAGCCGCTGCTGACCCACATCTTCGATAGTCCCTACGGTCGTGTCGGCACGATATTGAACCCGGTCGTCGACATGACCCTGTTCGAGGACCGCGCGACGACGGTGGCCGCGGCCGTGGCCGGCGTCGCTCTGGCGCGCCGCGCCGGCGCGCGCTGCGTTTCGTTCACCGGCATGATTCCCGCCGCCACCGGTTTCGGCAGCGCCATTGCCGAGGCCGTCGGC
Organism: uncultured Rhodospirillaceae bacterium; assembly: GCA_964625645.1. Taxonomy (GTDB): domain Bacteria; phylum Pseudomonadota; class Alphaproteobacteria; order UBA7887; family UBA7887; genus UBA7887. Next base: position 1,895 of record CAZVDW010000304.1, on the reverse strand, counting down.
GCCGAGGGCGGGCCGACACTCTCGATGACCACCGGCCACGCGGCGGTGGTGGCCGCCTTCGCCTTCAACGTCGCCACCGTTCTCGAAGGCGCCGGCAGGCGCTACGAGGACGAGACCGCGGCCTTTGTCGGCGTCGGCTCGATCGGCACCGGCATCGTCAAGCTGCTCAACGAGGCGGCGCCGCCGCAGCGCATCTATCTCGTCGACGTGCCCGAGAAGAGCGCCCGCCTGGCCCAGCTCAAGACCGAGCTGCCGGGCGAGGTCGAGGTGGTGACCATCGACCGCGATTCGTCCCTGCCCGATTGGATGTACGAGCGCTGCACGCTGATCCTCACGGCGACATCCTCGCCCCTGGTGGTCGATGTCGACAAGATGCGGCCGGGAACGCTGATGATCGACGATTCGTTTCCCTTCGGCTTCGACTCCGAAAAGGCGGCGGCACGGGTGGTCAGCGATTCCGATATCGTGTTGACCATCGCCGGCGGCCTGCGCGGCCCCAACAAATTCGCCCTGGCCGAGACCGCGACCATGGCGGAGCCCGCCGACTTCTCCTTGCTGGTCGAGCGCATGGCCGGCATCATCAGCCCCTGGCCCGACTGCATGACCGGCTGCGTCTATTCGTCGCTGATCACCAGCCGCTTCGACCTGCCCGAGACCATCGGCCCGGTGACCTATGAAGAGGCCAGCATTTACCACCGCACCCTCAAGGGCGAGGGTTTCTCGGGCATGCCGCCGCATATCTTCACCTTCGACCGGGGTCACGAGCAGGCCATTCTGCGGATGCCCGAAGGGCCGCTGGCACGCCCTGCGCCGTGAGCGTCCTGGTCACCGGCGCCGCGGGTTTCATCGGCTCCCACGTCTGCGAGGCCTTGCTGGCACAAGGCGGGCAGGTGCATGGCGTGGACGATCTCAATGCCTATTACGACACGGCGCTGAAACGCGCCCGGCTGGCGCGCATCGAGGGCCATAAGGGCTTCACCTTCCACCAGGCCGACATCGCCGATGCAGAGGCCATGGCTGCCGCCGCCGCAGCCGCCAGGCCCTTGCGGGCGGTGGTGCATCTCGCCGCCCAAGCCGGCGTGCGCCATTCCCTCGAACAGCCCATGGACTATGTGCGCAGCAACATCGCCGGCCAGGTCATCGTGCTGGAAATGTGCCGCGCCGCGGACGGACTCGAGCATCTGGTCTATGCCAGCTCGAGCTCGGTCTATGGCGGCAACACCAAACAGCCTTTCGCCACCAGCGACCGCGTCGACACGCCGGTCTCGCTTTATGCCGCCACCAAGCGCGCCGACGAGCTCATGGGCCACACCTATGCCCACCTGTTCCGCATTCCCTCGACGGGCTTGCGATTCTTCACCGTCTACGGCCCCTGGGGCCGGCCGGACATGGCCGCCTATATCTTCACCAAGGCGATCTGCGAGGGCCGCCCCGTCGCGGTCTACAATCACGGCGACATGCGCCGCGATTTCACGTATATCGACGACATCGTCGACGGCGTGCTGCGGGTGCTGGCGCGACCGCCGGGCGACGACGGCAATACGGCACCGCACCGCCTCTACAATATCGGCAACAACCAGCCGGAGCCGCTGCTGCGCTTCATCGCCTTGATCGAGCAGGCCCTGGGCAAGACCGCGCAGAAGACCTTGTTGCCGATGCAGCCGGGCGACGTGCCCGAGACCTATGCCGATATCGACGATTTGCGGCGCGATACCGGCTTCGAGCCCCATACCGCCATCGACGAGGGCATTCCCCGCTTCGTCGAATGGTATCGCGACTACCACCAGATCTGAGACGGGACGCGCATGCCCAAACGTGACGACATCCATTCGATTCTGGTCATCGGCGCCGGGCCGATCGTGATCGGCCAGGCCTGCGAGTTCGATTATTCGGGC
>CAZVDW010000303.1:0-2083 GCA_964625645.1 uncultured Rhodospirillaceae bacterium | reverse complement strand
GAAGCGGCGCAGTGAGGGTGGCTCTTCGATGAGCGTCGCGACCGCGGCCGGGGGTGTGCGCAAGCCGCCGCTCAAGGAGGCGCTCGACGCCTGTCGCGGCGGCTTCGTGGCCATCGCCATCTTCAGCATGTGCATCAACCTCTTGATGCTGACCGCACCCCTTTACATGCTCCAGCTCTTCGACCGGGTGCTGGCAAGCCGCAACAGCGATACGCTCATTGTCCTCACCATCATCGCGGCGGCGGCCATCCTCACCCTCGCCCTTCTCGACGCGATCCGCGGCCAGGCCATGGTGCGTGTCGGCACCTGGCTCGACCGGCGCGTGAGCGGCGAGGTCCTGAGCGCCAGTATCGCCGCCACCCTCAACAAGGGTTCCGACCCCTCGATCCAGGGGCTGCGCGACCTACAGACCTTCCGCACCTTCCTCACCGGGCCGGCCGTCTTCCCCATCATGGACGCGCCCTGGACGCCCATCTTCCTGGGCGTAATTTTCATGCTTCACCCCATCCTCGGCTTCATTTCCCTGGGTGGGGCGGCCGTCCTGTTCTCGCTCGCGCTCGCCAACGAGCTCACCACCCGCAAGCTGCTTCTCATGTCGGGGGGGGCTTCGATCAAGGCGCTGCATCAAGCCGAGGCGGCCGTGCGCAACGCCGATGTGATCGAGGCCATGGGCATGATGCCGAGCCTTATCCAGCGCTGGCACCAGCGCAACGCCGAGAGCATCAAGCTGCAAGCCATCGCGAGCCAGCGCAGCGGCTCGATCACGGCGGCCTCGAAGTTCATCCGCCTCGTGCTCCAGATCGGCATTCTTGGCGCTGGCGCCTGGCTCGCCATCCAGCAGGAGCTGAGCCCGGGCGCCATGATCGCGGCCTCGATCATCATGGGCCGGGCGCTGGCGCCTGTGGAGCAGGCGATCGGCTCCTGGCGCTCGGCCATCGCGGCGCGCAACGCCTATCACCGGGTGCGCCAACAGCTCGCGGAGGCGACACCGCGCGGCCAGGGCATGCCGCTGCCGCCGCCCAAGGGCGCGCTCGCGGTCGAGAGCCTGAGCTTCGTTCATCCAGGTGCCGAGAACCCCGTCTTGCGCAACGTAGCCTTCGCGCTCCAGCCGGGCGAGGTGATGGGGCTCATCGGCCCCTCGGCCGCGGGCAAGACCACCCTCGCCCGCCTTTTGGTCGGCAACCTGCGCCCCCGGGCCGGCCACGTTCGGCTCGATGGTGCCGAGATTTCGGCCTGGGACCCCGAGGACCGGGGCCAGTACATCGGCTACCTGCCACAGGACGTGGAGCTCTTCGCCGGATCGGTGCGCGAGAACATCTCGCGCATGTCCGAGGGCAGTCCCGAATCGGTCGTCGCCGCGGCCAAGCTGGCCGATGTACATGAGATCGTCCTCGGCCTCCAGGGCGGCTACGACGCCGAGATCGGCGAGGGGGGCATGGTGCTGTCGGGAGGCCAGCGCCAGCGCCTGGCGCTCGCCCGCGCTGTCTATGGCGATCCGAAGTTCGTGGTCCTCGACGAGCCCAATGCCAACCTCGACCATGTCGGCGAGGAGGCGCTGGTGCGCACCATCGCCACGCTCAAGGAAAGCGGCGTCACCCTAATCGTCATCGCCCACCGGCCGAGCATCCTACGCCACGTGGACAAGATCCTGGTCTTGCGCGATGGGCAGGTGCAGATGTTCGGGCCGCGCGACGAGGTCATGCAGAAGGTGTCGGGCCAGGCGCCGCCGCCATCGATCGAAGGCCAGGCCGAGCAACAGCATGGCTGAGAAGAGCGCATCCCTGAAGCTCGCACCCACGGGCACCGCTCCCGGTCCCGCCGGCGCGCCCCCTGGCCCGACCGCGCCGGCACCGGCCCAGCCGACGGTCGGGCTCGGCGGCGTCATCATCGCGGGCTTCATCATCGTCGCCCTGTTCTTCGGCGGGCTCGTCGGCTGGGCGGCCGTGGCACCGCTGGGCAGCGCGGCACTCGCCCCCGGCGTGGTCATCGTCGATTCCAAGCGCAAGACTATCAAGCATCTCGAGGGCGGCATTGTCGGCGAGATAATGGTGCGCGACGGCGATGTCGTGGCCGAGGGGCAGGT
>CAZVDW010000302.1:0-2269 GCA_964625645.1 uncultured Rhodospirillaceae bacterium | reverse complement strand
CGGAGTGGCAGGGCTGGCTGACCCATACCCTGGCCGAAAGCCCGGTCGAGAAGCCGCCGGTCGGGCAGCCCTGGCAGCGCCCGCACGAGGCCAATGCCACGGGCACGGCGGCGGCCTACAATCCGCCCGGCGCCCTGCTGGCCGGCGGCAAGCGCGAGCGCGCGACCGGCGATTACGAGGCCTGGAAGCCCGAATAGGCGCGGGCCGCGGGTCGGCTTGAATTCGCCACCGCCATCGCCGATAGTGACCGCGTCTGTTTCAGCCCTGGAGGTGACATGAAGCGCAATATCGTCGAGACCATTATCGGCGCCATCGTGCTGGTGGTCGCGGTGGGCTTTTTCGCTTTCGCCTATACGCGCACCGAAGGCGGCACGGTCTCCGGCTATGAAATCGTCGCTGAGTTCACCGGCGTCGGCACCCTGGGGCCCGGCGCGGATGTTCGCATCAGCGGCATCAAGGTCGGCTCGGTGCTGCGCCAGGAGCTTGACCCCGAGACCTTCATGGCGCGGGTGGTGCTCGGTATTGACGACCGCGTGGAGCTGCCGTCGGATACCTCGGCCTCGATCGGCATGGAGGGGCTCCTGGGCGGCGCCTACATCGCGCTGGAGCCCGGCGGCGATATCGAGATGCTCGGGAATGGCGGCATGATTTTGTTCACAGAAGCGGCGCTCGACCTCGCCAGCATCGTCCGCCAGGTCGTGATGAGCCCGAAAGACGGATCGTGATGTCCCCGCGTGACGGCCGCCTGCCGACCATGGTGCGTACCCTTGAGGACCACCTAAGGCGTAAGGCTCTCGCGCTGGTGCTGGCCGTCTGCACGAGCGCCGTCGCGGCCGAGGACGATCCCTTCGCGAACAACTGGGTGGCGGTCGGCGGTGCCCGGCTCGAGGCGCTCGACAGGGTCACCGGGCGTATCTCCGTCGTCGAAGCGGCGACCGGCGAGCCGGTCTCCTTCGGCACCCTCGGCATCACCGTCGAATCCTGTTTCCGCCGCCCGCCGGAGCTGCCGCCCGACAGCGCGGCGCTTATCGATATCAGCGAGAGCCGCGATGCCGCCGCGCCGCCACGGCCGTTGTTCCGTGGCTGGATGTTCGCGTCGAGTCCCGGATTGTCGGGGTTGGAGCACCCGGTTTACGACGTCATCGTGCTGGATTGCGTCACGCCGGCGCCGCCTGAGGACGAAACCGAAGGCGAATAAGCCCGCTCAGGTGTCGGCGTCGTCGACGGCGTTGAAATCGGCCGGCAGCTTGAGGGCGCGGGCCAGCAGGCGGAGATATTTGGCGCGCGGAATTTCACGTGCGCCGAAGCGCTGCAGGTGGTCGGTCACGAACTGCGTGTCGAGCAGGGCATAGCCACCGGCACGCAGGCGCTCGACGAGGTGAACCAGCGCTACTTTGCTGGCGTCGCGCCCGAGGCTGAACATGCTTTCGCCGAAAAATGCGCCACCGATGGCGACGCCGTAAAGCCCGCCGACAAGCTGGTCATCCTCCCAGCATTCGACCGAGTGGGCATGGCCTGAGGCGAAGAGGTCGCGATACAGCCCTTCGATGGTGCTGTTGATCCAGGTGGTCTGGCGCCCGGGCCCGGGCTCGGCGCAGGCGCTGATGGTGTCGGTGAAGGCGGCATCCACGGTGACGCGGTAGGGCGCGCGCCGGATCACCTTTTGCAAAGAGCGCGGGACATGAAATTCATCGAGCGGCAGCACCCCGCGCTTGTCCGGATCGACCCAGTAGATGGCGGGGTCGTCGCGGCTTTCGCCCATGGGAAACAGGCCCCACTGATAGGCCCTGAGCAGCGTCTCGGCAGTTATTGGCGGTGGACGCTGGGTGTCTATGACCTGACCTCCTGATTCAGGAGTGGCTGTCGCCGCCTCCGACCAGTTTCTCGAGCCAGTGTATGTCATATGTGCCGTTGGCGAAATCCTGCTCCATCATGATGCGCCGGTGCAGCGGTAGCGTGGTGGTGATGCCGTCGATGACGAACTCTTCCAGGCTGCGCCGCAGGCGCATCAGGCATTCGTTGCGATTGGCGCCATGGACGATCAGCTTGGCCACCATGCTGTCGTAATGGGGCGGCACGCGATAGCCGGCGTAGAGCGCCGAATCCACGCGCACGCCGAGGCCGCCCGGCGGGTGGTAGTCAGTGACCCGGCCGGGGCTCGGCACCAAGGTTTCCGGATCCTCGGCGGTGATGCGGCACTCGATGGCGTGACCGTGAAAGCCGACCTCGTCCTGGGTAACGCTTAGCGGGGCACCGGCGGCAACCCGGA
>CAZVDW010000301.1:0-3109 GCA_964625645.1 uncultured Rhodospirillaceae bacterium | reverse complement strand
GCCGCGGCGATGCCCAAGCCCGTGCTGGCGTTGCCCTGGGGATCGAGATCGACCACCAGCGCGCGCTTGTTGATGGCGGCAAAGGCGGTCGCGAGATTGATCGCCGTGGTGGTCTTGCCCACCCCGCCCTTCTGGTTGGCGACGGCGATGACTTTCGCCGTGGCCACCGGGTCGCTGTCGTCTGCGGTCACGGACACGGCGTGATATCGCTCGCTTCGAAAATCGTGGAATCGGGATCCGTGCGGCTTTGATGCCGCGCCAGGGTCATTGTCCAGGCTTCCCTGGCCGCGGTCAATTCCTCTTCCGCCCGGCGGCCCTTGAGAAACAGGGCACGGCCGCCCGGCGCCAACAGGGGCTGCGCCAAACCGAGCAATTTGGCCAGGGGCGCACAGGCGCGGGCCACCACGACATCCATATCATGCACGGGGGCCGCCTCGATTCGGGCGCAAACGACCCTGGCCGGGGCGCCGGTGGCGCGAATCGCCTCGGCTAGAAAGGCGCATTTTCGCGTATCGCTCTCGATCAGCAGCACGTCGAGCGGCCGTGGCGCCATGAGCGCCATGGGAAGCCCGGGAAATCCCGCGCCGGCCCCGAGATCGGCGATGCGGCGGCTGCCTTCGGGCAGCAAGGGCACCAGTTGGGCGCTATCGAGCAGGTGCCGGCGCCAGGGATCGGCGAGGGTCGAGGCGGCAACCAGGTTGATGCGCTGCTGCCAATGGCGGAGCAGCGCGAGATACGTCTCAAGGCGTCTCAATGTTTCACGTGGAACATTTGTTTCCACGGCAAAATCCGCCGCCGACATCCTAGGCGGCATCGGCCAGGCCGCGGATATGGACGAGAAGGGCGGTCAGGGCGGCCGGCGTCAACCCCGGCAAACGCGCGGCTGCGGCAAGAGTCGCCGGTCGCGCCGCCGCCAGGGCCTGGCGCGCCTCGGCCGAGAGGCCACCAATGGCCTCGAGGTCCAGGTCGCCGGGGATGGCAAGCGCCGCCTCGCGGCGAAAATCGGCAATTTCGCGCGCCTGGCGTTGCAGATAGGCGGCGTAGTGGGCATCGATCTCGAGCTGCGCCGCCGCGTCGGCCGGAATTTCGCCAAGTTCGGGCCAGATCGCCGCCAGACGCGCCATATCCACCTCACGATAGGCCAGCAGCGCCATGCCATCCCGGCGCAGACCGTCCTGGCGCAGGCGCAAGCCCTGCCTCTCCGCCTCGCGCGGCGACAGGCTCAATTCGCCAAGCCGCGTTTTGCCCGCCGAGATCGCCCTTCTTTTTTCCGCGAAACGGCGCTGGCGCTCGGCTTCGATGCAGCCGAGCGTCATGCCGAGCCCGGTGAGGCGCGAATCCGCGTTATCCGGGCGCAGGCTGAGGCGATATTCGGCGCGCGAGGTAAACATGCGATAGGGCTCAGCCGCGCCCAGGGTCACCAGGTCGTCGATCATCACACCGATGAGGGCTTGCGCGCGATCGAGCACGAAAGCGGGCCGGCCCGAGGCCGACAGCGCGGCGTTGAGGCCGGCGATCAGACCCTGGCCCGCCGCCTCTTCGTAACCGGTCGTGCCATTGATCTGCCCGGCCAGAAAAAGCCCCGGCAGGCGGCGGGTTTCGAGGCTTGGTGACAGCTCGCGAGGATCGACGAAATCGTACTCTATGGCGTAGCCGGGTTGGCGAATTTCAGCGCTCTCAAGCCCGGGAATCGTTGCTATCAGCGCTTTCTGGACGTCTTCGGGCAGGGCCGTAGAGATGCCGTTGGGGTAAATCAGGTCGCTGTCGATGCCTTCGGGCTCCAAAAATATCTGATGGCGATCGCGCTCGGCGAAGCGCACCACCTTGTCCTCGATCGACGGGCAATAGCGCGGGCCGGGTCCCTGGAAGGCGCCGCTATGGACCGGCGAGCGATGGAGATTGGCGCGGATAAGGGCGTGCGTGGCCGGCGTGGTGCCGGTGATGTGGCAGACCACTTGCTCCATCCGCACCTCGCCGTCGAGAAACGAAAACGCGCGCGGCTCGTCATCGCCGCGCTGAACCTCGAGGCGGTCCCAGGCGATGCTGTCGCGGGCCAGCCTTGGCGGCGTGCCGGTCTTCAGCCTGCCAAGGCGGAATTCAAGGCGCTCGAACGTTCGGGATAGGCCGATTGCGGGGCTTTCGCCAACCCGCCCGGCAGGAATCTGGCGCTCGCCGATATGGATCATGCCACGCAAAAAGGTGCCGGTGGTGATCACGACGGCCTTTGCGCCGAGGCGTTCGCCGCCGGCAAGGCTCACGCCTACCACGCGGCCGTCGCCATCGACGATCAGATCTTCGACCGCCCCAGCCAGCAAGGCCAGGCCAGGCTGAGCATCAAGAGCCTCGCGCACCGCTCGGCGATAGCGATCTCGATCGATCTGAGCCCGCGGACCGTGAACGGCAGGGCCCTTGCGGGCGTTCAGCACGCGAAATTGGATGCCGGCGCGGTCCGCCGCGAGGCCCATGACGCCGCCAAGGGCGTCGACTTCCCGCACCAGAGTGCCCTTGCCGATGCCACCAATGGCGGGATTGCACGACATGGCGCCGAGTGTGGCAAGATCGTGGGTGATCAGCAGCGTCCGCGCCCCAAGGCGCGCCGCGGCCGACGCGGCTTCGCAGCCCGCGTGTCCGCCGCCGACAACAATGACATCCGCATCTCGCATGGTGCGCACTCTAATCAAATCCGCGACCACCCACCACCAGGGCGTGGGCGGCCTGTGCGATTTGGCGATGGTTCCCGCGCATATCAGCTAATGTTTCACGTGAAACACTCGGCATTATGCAGCAAACGCACCCAAATCTCGAAAAATCCTATTGCGCGATCCCGCACAAACACTCAATGAAATCCCCCAATACGGTAGCCGCCCGCCTCTGCAAGCGCCCCGAGATCGCGGGCGAGGTAGAGCATCACGACCGAGTTCGCGCAGCATCTCATGGTGGGCCGAGACAGGAACAGCGCAGACAAGGATTTGGCACGTGGGATGACGAAGCATGTCGGAGTGTGTCCGCGACATCATCGCAGCACTGCTGTAGTAAAATCAAAAAAGGAAGACGTTCAAAACATGAAATGGTTTATGCGCGAACAACCAAATCAATCTCCGCCAGCTGC
>CAZVDW010000300.1:0-2180 GCA_964625645.1 uncultured Rhodospirillaceae bacterium | reverse complement strand
CTTGAAGGCCGCCAGCAGGCGCGCACCGACGGCGCCGTCCACCACCCGGTGATCGCCGGACAGGGTGCAGCTCATCACGGTGGCGACCGACAAGGCGCCGTCCTTGACCACGGGCCGCTGCTCGCCGGCGCCGATGGCAAGAATGCCGGCCTGGGGCGGGTTGATGATGGCCGCGAACTCCTTGATGCCGAACATGCCGAGGTTCGAGACCGAGAAGCTGCCGCCCTGGTATTCCTCGGGCGCCAGCTTGCCGTCGCGGGCACGGGCGGCGAAATCCTTCATCTCGGCCGAGATTTGCGCCAGGCCCTTGTTGTCGGCATTGCGCACCACCGGCGTCACCAGGCCACCGTCAACGGCGACGGCGACCGCGACATCGACGGTGTTGTAGAGCAGTGTCGCGGCGTCGCTCCAGGAGGCGTTGGCCTCGGGCACCTTGCGCAGCGCCAGGGCCAGGGCGCGGACCACGAAGTCGTTGACCGACAGCTTGATGTCGTCCGAGCGGCCGTTGAGGTCCTTGCGGATATTGAGCAGCGCGTCGATCTCGCAATCCACACTGAGGTAGAAATGCGGGATGGTCTGCTTCGATTCCATCAGCCGCTGGGCGATGACCTTGCGCATGCCGGAATTGGGCTGCTCGGTGACCGCCGCGCCGGCCGGCACCGGGGTCGGCGCCGCCATGACCGGGGCAGGCGCGGCGGCAGGCGCACCACCTCCGGCGATCGCCGCCTCGATGTCGCGCTTGACGATGCGCCCGCGCGGGCCGCTGCCATTGAGGCCGGCAAGATCGATCCCGGCTTGTTCCGCCATGCGTCTGGCGAGCGGGCTGGCGATAATGCGCGCGCCATTGGCCCGGGCTGCGGGAGCGGCCACGGCTGCCGCAGCGGGTGCTGCTTCTGGCGCTGCCGCCGGGGCCGCTGCCGGTGCGGCATCTCCCGCAAAGCCATCGGCGGCGCTTGAGTCCTCGCCCTCCTCGAGCAGGACGGCGATCGGCGTGTTGATCGGCACGCCTTCGGTGCCCTCGCCAATCAGGATGCGGCCGAGCACCCCTTCATCGACGGCTTCGACCTCCATCGTCGCCTTGTCGGTCTCGACCTCGGCGATGATGTCGCCGGAGACGATGCTGTCACCCTCGCCCTTGAGCCATTTGGCTAATGTGCCTTCGGTCATGGTCGGCGACAAGGCCGGCATCAGGAGGGGTATCGGCATGGTTTTTCTCCCCCGCGGGGGCCTCTGAGAGACGGTTTCGCTTGTATAGAGCCGTTTCCAGGCTGAGGAAACCGCTCAGTGGTAGCAGACGCCCTTTGCCGCCTCGGCCACATCCTCGGCGCTCGGCAGTGTCAGACGTTCGAGATTGGCGGCATAGGGCATGGGAATATCGGCCCCGCTGACCCTGCGTACCGGGGCATCGAGATGGTCGAAAGCGCGCTCCATCACCTGGGTGGCGATTTCGGCACCGATGCCCGCCGTCGGCCAGCCCTCCTCCACCGTCACCAGACGATTGGTCTTCATGACCGAGGCTATGACCGTATCGATGTCGAGAGGCCGCAGGGTACGCAAATCGATGACCTCGGCCGTGATGTCGCCGGCCAGGCCATCCGCCGCCTCCAGCGCCAGCTCGACCCCGCGGCCGTAGGAGACGATGGTGACGTCCTCGCCCTCGCGCAGCGTGTTGGCGACGCCGATGGGGGTTACATACTCGTCGTCCGGAACCTCGAACTCACGGCCATAGAGCAGCTCGTTCTCGAGGAAGATCACCGGGTTCGGCTCGCGGATCGCGGATTTCAACAGGCCCTTGGCGTCGGCGGCCGAATAGGGCGCCATCACCACCAGCCCCGGCACGTGGGCGTACCAGGCGGCGAAGTCCTGGCTGTGCTGCGCCGCGACGCGGGAGGCCGCGCCGTTGGGGCCGCGAAAGACGATGGGGCACGAGACCAGGCCGCCCGACATGTAACGCGTCTTGGCCGCCGAGTTGATGACCTGGTCGATGGCCTGCATGGCGAAGTTGAAGGTCATGAACTCGACCACCGGGCGCAGGCCCATGAAGGCGGCGCCGACGCCGATGCCGGCGAACCCGGCCTCGGTAATCGGCGTATCGACCACGCGCCGCGCGCCGAACTCGGCCAAGAGGCCCTGGCTGACCTTGTAGGCGCCCTCGTATTGGGCCACCTCCTCGCCCATCA
>CAZVDW010000299.1:0-3619 GCA_964625645.1 uncultured Rhodospirillaceae bacterium | reverse complement strand
CATGCGCAGAACACCGCCGCCATGCTCACCACCTTCAACGAGGTGGACATGACCGCGGTCATGGCCTTGCGCGCCGAATATCGCGACGACTTCGAGAAGCGCCACGGCGCGCGCCTCGGCTTCATGTCGTTCTTCGTCAAGGCGGCGGTCGCAGCCCTCAAGGAGCAGCCCGCGGTCAATGCCGAGATCGACGGCGACGATATCGTCTACAAGGACTTCTACAATGTCGGCGTCGCCGTTGCCGCGCCCCAGGGCCTGGTGGTGCCGGTGCTGCGCGACGCGGACCGCATGAGCTTCGCCGAGATCGAGGGCGGCATCGCCGCCTACGGCGCCAAGGCGCGCGACGGCAAGCTCGGCCCCGGCGACATGGCCGGCGGCACCTTCACCATCTCCAACGGCGGCGTGTTCGGCTCGCTGTTGTCGATGCCGATCCTCAATCCGCCGCAATCGGCCATTCTCGGCATGCACAAGATCCAGAAACGGCCGATGGTGGTGGGCGATTCGGTGGAGGCGCGCTCGATGATGTATCTGGCGCTGTCCTACGACCATCGCATCATCGACGGCCGCGAGGCGGTGACCTTCCTGGTGCGCATGAAGGATGCCATCGAGGATCCGCGCCGCCTGCTGCTCGACGTTTGACTCTAAAGCCTTTGGGAGGGAACAATGGCCGACGCATATGATGTTGTGGTGATCGGCGGCGGACCCGGCGGTTACGTGGCCGCCATCGCCGCCGCCCAGGCCGGGCTCAAGGTGGCCTGCGTGGAGGCGCGCGAGGCCCTCGGCGGCACCTGCCTCAATGTCGGCTGCATTCCGTCGAAGACCCTGCTGCACTGGTCGGAGCGCTATGCCGAGGCGGCCAAGGACTTCGCGGCGCACGGCATCAAGGTCGGCAAGCTCGAGCTCGACCTCAAGGCCATGCTCGCCAACAAGGAGAAGGTGGTCGACGGCTTCACCGCCGGCATCGCCTTCCTGTTCAAGAAGAACAAGGTCGAGGCGGTGCACGGCGAAGCCAAGCTGGTCGCCGCCGACAAGGTCGCGGTGGCGCTGGCCGATGGCGGCACCCGCGAGCTTGCCGCCAGGAACGTCATCATCGCCACCGGCTCGGTGCCGAGCGAGCTGGCCGACGTGCCGATCGACGAAAAGCGCATCGTCTCGTCCACCGGGGCGCTGTCGCTGGCCAAGGTGCCGAAGCATCTGGTGGTGGTCGGCGGCGGCTATATCGGCCTCGAGCTCGGCTCGGTATGGCGCCGTCTCGGCGCGGATGTGACCGTGGTCGAGTTTCTCGACCGCATCGTGCCGACCATGGACAACGATCTCGCCAAGCTGTTCCGCCGCGAGCTTTCGAAACAGGGCTTCAAGTTCAAGCTTTCGACCAAGGTCGCGGCGGCCAAGGCCACCAGCCGCGGCGTCACCCTGACGCTGGAGCCCGCGGCCGGCGGCGGCGACGGCGAAACCATGAAGGCCGACGCGGTGCTGGTGGCGGTCGGCCGGCGACCCTTTACCGACGGCCTCGGCCTCGACGCGGTGGGCGTGACGCAGGATGCCCGCGGCATGGTCGTGGTCGACGACCGCTTGCGCACCAACCTGCCCACCGTCTACGCCATCGGCGATGTCGTCGCCGGGCCGATGCTGGCGCACAAGGCTTCGTTCGAGGGCATCGCCGTGGCCGAGACCATCGCCGGTGGCCACGGCGCGATGAACCGCGAGGTGATCCCCGCCGTCGTCTACACCCAGCCCGAGGTGGCCTGGGTCGGGCGCACCGAGCAGGAGCTCAAGGAAGCCGGCATCGCCGTCAAGAAAGGCAACTTCCCGTTTACCGCCAACAGCCGCGCCAAGACCATCGGCCAGACCGCGGGCGTCGCCAAGGTGCTGGCGGATGCCGACAGCGACCGCGTGCTCGGCGTCCATATCATGTCGGCCGATGCCGGCTCGCTGATCGCCGAAGCCGCGGCGGTGATGGAATTCGGCGGCTCGGCCGAAGACATAGCCCGCATCTGCCACGCCCACCCGACCTTGAGCGAAGGCGTCATGGAAGCCGCCTCGCTGGCGGCCTTCGGCAAGACCATCCATATGTAAACGGCGTAGTCCCGCATTCAAGAGGATGGCGGCAGCTGCCGCGGCGCTGGTGCGCATGGTCGAGAGCGGCCCGATCCCGGCAGTGCACGGGGTGGTGCACTGGCGGCTCGACGAGATCAGCGCGAGTTGTGTCCAGAGTCTTCCGCAAATAGGGTTTGCCATGTTGCCGAGCTTTGCTGCGGGCATGGTTGGCGCGATTGAGATGTGTCGCGGTTAGGTTTATTCTGTCAGAAAAATGAGCGTCGGTGGTTTGGAGGCCATAGCGAAAGCGCGCCGTGGTCAAGGATTATGTTACGCAATGGGTCGCTGCCATCCCGGCAACTGTTACCGCTGGGCGTGCCGGCTCGTGTCCGCTCAGCGCCGCAGGCGATGCCACGCTGGCCCCCCTATCGTGACCCGATCAAGAGCTGTCGCCCTGACGCTCTCGACCATCGCCATTGTCGGTGCCGCGCTCGCCCAGGAGCCTGCGCAGCCGTACCGGCCTGGCGACACGTTCCGCGACTGTCCGCACTGTCCCGAGATGGTGGTGGTGCCGGCGGGCAGCTTCGAGATGGGCTCGCCGAGCAGCGAGGAAGGCCGCTACGACAATGAAAGCCCGCTGCATCGGGTGAGCATCGATGCCGCCTTCGCATTCGGCATATATGAAGTGACCGTCGCCGAGTGGGATGCCTGCGCCTCGGCAGGCGGATGCGGCCGCAGGCCCAAGACGTGGGGCCGGGGCTCCCATCCGGTGACCAATATTTCATGGAACCATGCGCAGGAATATGTCGTTTGGCTGAGCCGAGAGACGGGGCGGCACTATCGCCTGCCGAGCGAGGCGGAATGGGAATATGCCGCGCGTGGCGGCACCCGGACCCGCTATTGGTGGGGCGAAGATTACGGCCGTGGCAACGCCAATTGCAAGGGCTGCGGCAGCCGCTGGGACAACCGGCGAACAGCGCCGGCCGGTAGTTTCGCCGCCAGCCCCTTCGGTCTCTACGACGTTCACGGCAACGTCTGGGAATGGGTTGAGGATTGTTACCATGACAGCTATGCCGGCGCGCCGAGCCGCGCCGTCGCCTGGACCGGCGATGCCGACTGTTCGCGCGTGTTGCGTGGCGGCTCGTGGGGCAACGCTCCGAGGATGGTGCGGGCGGCCAACCGTGAAAGGCTTCCGGCCGGGGCTTTCCTCTCCTATTTCGGCGTCCGCGTGGCGCTGACCCTTGACTGACCATGCCCGGCCCTCGCTGGACCTGGGGGCTGGCCCGCGAGTCGCAGCGGGCGACGATGATTCAGAGCAGGAGGCGGCATGAGGATTACAGATGCCTTGCGCGGGGAACATGGCGCATTCTATGGACTCATCGAGCAAGTCGAGGCTTTGGCGGAAGAATTCGAGGTTCTGGCTCAAATTCAGAATGCCATATTAGAGCGTGTCGCATTTAATTGGCCTCATATCCGGCAGCTTTGAAATAGTTTTGGCATTCTTCTTCCGAGAAGAGGTCGCAGACGGCTCCGGCGGCTTGCCATAGCTCGTCATAGGTTCGCGCAGCAGCCTTGCGGATCA
>CAZVDW010000298.1:0-5271 GCA_964625645.1 uncultured Rhodospirillaceae bacterium | reverse complement strand
CGCGATAGCCCTCGCGCGCGAAACGCCGGGCGATCGCCGCGCCGAGCCCATTGCTCGGGCCGACACCGAGAACCAGAATGCTGTCCGTCATGCCTCGTCTCCCCTCCCATTTGCCCCGAGTTATAGCAGATCGGCAGCGATTGACCCGCCGGCCGTCGCTTCCTACACTTTCGCCGAGCCTTTTTCCCAACAAGGCCATCGCCACATGAGCCAAAGCGTCGACAGGTCCAGCCCGATAGGGCGAACCATTGCGGGCGTGGTGATGCTGTGCGCCTTCGTCGGCGCCGCGCTCTATGCCTATGTGGATGCGACCCATGTGTCCGGGCTGATCGAGCGCGCCTCGGCGGCAAACTCGTTCGAGGAGGATCCCTACGCCTGGGACAGCCTCGTCGACATTGCCGGCGACGAGCGGGCGCAACAGATATTCCGGGCCGAGACCCAGGCCATGGCGGCGCGTCCGGCATCAACCGTCGACGCAACGGCTGTCCGCGACCGGTTATGGATGTTCGGCTGGGTACTGAGCCTGGCGCAAGACGACGAGGCGTTGTTTGCCGACCTGGCGACGCTGCATGCCAAGTTCGGCACCCAGAACAGCGACGTGCGCACACAGCTTCAGTCGCTCATTCCCGATCTCGAGAGCAATGCGCGCGTCGCGGCGGCCATGCTCGACCACGCCGTTGACTTCGCCGCAGCGGCAAGCTGGAACGACGACCAGCGCAGCCACATGCAGCGCCTGCTGCGCGAGATCGAGCTGCGGGATGTCGGCGACGATCCGCGGCTGGTCGCCGCGGCGGCCGATATGTTGCTGCAGGTCGGGCCGGGCTCGCCATTGCAGCGCGCGGCCTCGGCGATCGTCGAGCGCGACGCCACGAGCGCTGCCGGACCGTTGGCCACGGCGCTGGTTCGTGCGGCGGAGCGCGGTCAGGTGCTCGATGCGGCCGTCTTCGCGCAAGTGGGCGCGTGGATATTGGCGCAGCCGCCGGCAGCCGACGAGGCCTATATTCGTGCGCTTACACATCATTGTTCTGCCATGGCGAGCGACATCTGCCTCGACCTGGCGGAGTCCCTCGGCCCGGATGGCCTCGAACGCTTGCGCACCATGGCGGGCGAGGACGAGCAGCTGGCCGCTTTTGCCGCGACGATCGAGACATTCTATGGCGACAGCGATAGTAGCGAGCGCCGGCTGGCGCTGATCGATGCCGTGGCGCGCGGCCTGGCCGAAGACGGGCGCTGGCAGGCCAACACCAAGAACACCAGCTCGCGCATGGCGGCGGAGCTGGCGCCGAGCCGGCCGCGCGAGCGCGCGGTGGCCGCCTTCATGGCGATGGATGACGATGTGCTGCCCTTCCTGACCGACCTCTACCTGGCATACGACAACCGGGCCGTCGCCAACCTTTGCGCCCGCGTGCTGGCGGCGCGCGAGCCGGCCGGTCTGGCAGCCGCGCTGGATGTGCGCATCGGCGAGCTGGCGCCGCTGGCGGCGCGGTTCGTGCGTGGGCGGGGGCGGCCGTCCGAAGACTATTTCCATGCCGGCGACAGCGTTGCCGAGGGCCTGCGTGCGCTGGCCGACAGCGCCGACACCGAGAATCTGGAAGCCCCCTTCTTCGCCGCCCTGTCGCTTGCCGATACGGCCTTCTCGGACTTCGCATTGGTCGTGCTTCGCGACCGCTTGGGCGCCGAGCGCTTCGCCGACGGCATCTTCCAGGCCCTGGCGAGCCGCGACGACATCACGCCCGAGGACGTCGAGCGTTTCGGCGCCGCGCTGGCATCCTATGCCAACGGCTCGCCCGCCATCACGCGCAATCTGGCACGCCTGCTCGAAGAAGCGGACGGCAATCCGCAACGGGTGCCTTGGGCCGCCAAGGTGATCGGCCTGGAGGCCCTGCGCGAGGTCGGCACTGCCGAGGCCCTGCCGGTCGTTGATCAGTTCCGCACCGACGCCACCCGCTTCACCCCGGCCGGCGGCGCCGGCGCACGCACCTTCGCCAGCCTTTCCGCCGCAGCCCATACCGCCATCCGCTCCCGCGAATAACGCCCAGGAAGAACACATGTCAGAGCAATCCTTTGCTCCGGTCGAGGTTTCGCAGAACGTTCTCGACCGCTTCAGGAAGCTTCCCGTTGCCACCGTCTGGCACCATGTGATGCACGACGCCGGCGTCGCGCTGCCTTTTATCGAAGGGCTGACGCTCTACACGCCCGACATGCCGCGGCTCGCCGCGCGAGCGCGCACGCTGCGCTTCCTGCCGCCCCGCCCCGACCTCATCGCCGAGGTGCGCGACGGCGAGCGGTCGCCGGAATACCGCGCCATGGCGCGCTGCGGGCCGGGCGACGTGCTGGTCTGCGACCTCATGGGCATCACCCAGGCCTGCGTCTTCGGCGACGTCAAGGCGCTGCAGCTCAAGATGAACAAGGCGGACGGCATCGTCACCGATGGCGGCATGCGCGATCTCGACGTCATGCGTGACGAAAACTACGGCCTTCTCGTCTACGCCCGCGGCCGCACGCCGTATGCCTCGGAGCCCTGGGCCGAGCCGGCGGAAGAGAACGTGCAGATCCAATGCGGCGGCGTGTTGGTGCGCCCCGGCGACGTGCTGGTCGGCGACGGCGACGGCGTCGTCGTGGTACCCTCATGGTTCGCTGAGGAATGCGTCGCCGCAGTGGAAGAGCACGAAGCCGTCGAGGCCTTCATTAAGGACAAGATCGAGCGCGACAACGTGCCGCCAGGCCGCTACTACCCGCCCTCGCCCGAGATGGTCGAGGAATACCGCAGACGGCAGGACGGTTAAGGGCGAGCCGCCGCGAGATGTCCGATACGGATGTCCGATAACATCGTGCAAAACGCATACCGCTACCTCTGAGCCGCCGCGCCGCCCCGGCCCTATAATTAGTGACAGTTACCTATTATTATAGTGTTTATCGGTATATATCAATATATTAACTTGCACGCTTGCTAGCGTGACCATTGATCGCGGAATGTAACAGATTGAAATTTAAAGAAATATTTCGGAAAACTCGGTAACTGTCACCAATTTCTAGGCTCGGTGGCGCTCCGGAGTCGTGACGCCTCCTGGCCGGTTTTTCTGCATCGCGCGGCGGACACGCGCAGGTGCTTATCGACGGCAACGCAGCCCTCGCCCGAGATCTGTGAGAAATGTCGCAAGCGGAAAGGTGACTGGCGCCAGCCGCACGCTCACCATCGCTTGGTTGAGCGATATTAGGCATTGCTTCACACGAGAGTATGGAGTTTTTTGAGGGGCCGATTCGTGCACACGTTTTCCCTGGCAGTTGGCGCCGTCCTTGAAGCGTCAGGCTCGGACCGGATACGAGCGGATTAGTCATGGCTGCATCGGAAGCAAAAGAGCAAGTTGCCGTCATTCTCGCCGCCGGTGCTGTCGACGACGGCCCCGTGAAGTGGGGCGGAGAGCCTGCGCCCGTCGCCATGCCCGATGAGTTTCGTGCGGTATTCGAGAGAGAGATCACGAGCATCGGCGGGCGTATCGTGGACATGGCCGGCGACGGCTTCCTGGCCGTATTGGTTTCAGCGGTGGGTGCCGTGCGGGCCGCGGTCATGGCCCAAGCCAAGATCACCGCGCTCGTCGAGCAGCTGCCCGAACATCGCAAGCTGGACTTCCGTGTCGGCATCCATTTCGGCAGCATTCTCGAGACCGCGGACGGCGACATCGAAGGCGATGGCGTCGAGGTGGTGAAACTCATGGAGGGCCTGGCGGTGTTCGGCGGCGTGACCGTGTCCCGCAGCGTCTACGAAAGCGCCCACAAGGATATCGCCCATCCGTTCGAGTTTATCGGCGAGCACGAGGTCGAGGGCATAGCCGATCCGATAGGTGCCTACCGGATCGATACCGGCGAACACGCGAGATCAGCCAGCGCGAATGACGACGGACCCGCGCTCAAGAAACGTGTGCTTCCGTTGACCGCGGCCGTGCTCCTGACTTCGAAATTATCCCATTCACTCGGCCTTAGATCCTGGCCTTCCGTGGCGGCAGCCGCTGTCCTGGTTGTGACGATTTCGGGCATTGCCGCCTGGCAGATCAGCGCCACGCCAAAGCCCGAGCCCGAGCCTGAGCCCGAGCCCGCTGCCGTCGTCGAAGCTGTCGAGCCGCCCCCCGACGTCAGCGTCACTATCGATCCCTGCGTCTCGGAGGCAGGCAGGTATTTGGAAACAGTGTCGCCCGCGGTGCATCTGGTGGTCCGCGACTGCCTGGAAAGCGCTGTCGCCCTCGATCCGGCTCACATGGCGGCGTGGGAGCAGCTGGCGCAGGTGTACCTGGATGAGCATCGCTTCGGGCTCAACGCACGCCCCGGGGCGCTCGATCGTGCCATGAATGCAAGCGCTCGCGCCGCCTCCCTGGATGTCTACTTCGAGGCCGACGCCGAATGGGCGCGCATGTTTCGCTTGAAGATCACTTTCCACAAGAATGCGACCGAGGCATTCCTTGCCGAGGCAAGGCATGGCATCGCGCTCAATCGCGACAATTCGTTGCTCGTTGCGGACTTAGGGAGCTATATGGTCTTCGCTGGCGAAGCGGCCTACGGCCGTGCCCTGGTCCAGGAGGCGTTGGCGCTGAATCCCGAGCAGCCCGGCTGGCATCGTTTTTCGCTCGTGGCCTACCACTACCTGCGCGGCGAATACGAGCAGGCGCTGGACATGGCGCTGAAGATCGATATGCCGGATTTCTATTGGTCCCATATGTATCTGGCTGCCATATACGGCCAGCTCGACCGGCACCCGGAAGCGCGCGAAGCGGCAAACAGGTTGCTGCAGGCATATCCGGGCTTTCCGGAAAGCTTTTGGGCCGAGGCGCACAAGTGGAACGCGGGAATGAGGCATTTTGTCGAGGGCCTGCGCAAGGCGGGTCTGGAAATTCCCGACGAGCGTTCCGACAATTCGTGAAGCCGACAATACCGCGAGCAGAAGGCGCCTTATCACCCCTCCACCGTATCCTCCGTCACCACCTCATAGGCCGCGTTGCGCCCGGCGATGCGGCCTGAGGTGAAGGCCCAGCCGAGGTGGTGGCCGTGGCCCTCCAGCAAGAGCCCTCCCTGGCCGGACGAGCCGGCGCCGTAGAGGCCAGGGAGAACGCACAGATCCAATGCGGCGGCGCACTCGTGCGCCCCGGCGACGTGCTGGTCGGCGACGGCGACGGCGTGGTGCCGTCGTGGTTCGCGGAAGAGTGCGTGACGGCCGTCGAGGAGCACGAGGCGGTGGAGGCCTTCGTCAAAGCCAAGATCGAGCGCGACAACGTGCCGCCA